>CAZZIL010000108.1:0-23488 GCA_964654265.1 uncultured Gammaproteobacteria bacterium
GCGCGTCGGTCGACCGCGTGCTCGCGCACGTCGACTGACCGGGCGGCCCGGCGGAAGGGGAGGGATTCGAACCCCCGGAAGCCGCGAGGCTTCTCCGGTTTTCAAGACCGGCGCATTCGACCGCTCTGCCACCCTTCCCGCTCGCGGGGGCGGGTGCCCCGCGCCGGGATTCTACCCGGGCGCCGCGCCCGGCCGGCCGGGCGCGGCGGTGATGCCGGTCCTCTCGCGCGGGATGGCGGCCCGCCGCCGTTCGCGCCGATCCGCCGCGCGGCGGTCCGCCGGCGACAAGGGGCGCCCGCCCGGGTGGCACGGCGGGCGGGACTGCGCGGACCCCGCGGCGGGGACGCGGCAACCGGCGCGCCACGCCATGGCGGTGCCGTCGCCGGCGCGCGGGGCCGGCCCGCACCCCTCCCCCGCAAAAAATCGCCTCCTTCCCGGATTCTTGGGTATAATACCCGGCTACCATTTTTCAGCGGGGAGAGACGGCGGAGACGCCGGCGCGCTGGTGAAGGGACACAGAGAAGACAGCAAGCAGGACAAGCGTGCCGACCATCAACCAGTTGGTGAGGATGCCACGCCGCGCCAAGCGGTACAAATCCGCGACGCCGGCGCTGGAGCGATGCCCCCAGAGGCGGGGCGTGTGCCTGCGCGTCTACACGACGACGCCGAAGAAGCCTAACTCGGCGCTGCGCAAGGCGGCGCGGGTGCGCCTGACCAACGGCTACGAGGTCACGACCTACATCGGCGGCGAGGGCCACAACCTACAGGAGCACTCGGTGATCCTGATCCGCGGCGGCCGGGTGAAGGACCTGCCGGGCGTGCGCTACCACACGGTCCGCGGCTCGCTCGACACGGCCGGCATCGAGGCGCGCCGCCAGGGGCGCTCGAAGTACGGCTCGAAGCGCCCGCGGCAGTAGGGGGGAGTCGGCCGTGCCGAGGAAGCGCGCCCCGGAGCGGCGCAAGGTGTTGCCGGACGCGAAGTACCGCAGCGCGGAGGTGGCGAAGTTCATCAACGTGGTGATGCGCGCCGGCAAGAAGTCGGTGGCGGAGCGCATCGTCTACGGCGCGCTGGAGCAGATCGAGCGCAAGACGCACCGCGACCCGGTGGAGACGCTGGCGTCGGCGATCGCGAACGTGCGCCCGGTGGTGGAGGTGAAGAGCCGCCGGGTCGGCGGCGCGAACTACCAGGTGCCGGTCGAGGTGCGCAGCGAGCGCTCGGTGGCGCTGGCGATGCGCTGGCTGCGCGCGGCGATGCGCTCCGGCCCGGACAAGTCGACGTCGGCGCGCCTGGCGAACGAGCTGATCGAGGCCTCGCAGGGGCGCGGCCACGCGATGCGCCGCCGCGAGGAGATCCACCGGATGGCGATGGCCAACAAGGCCTTCTCGCACTTCCGCTTCTGACGGGGGCGCCATGGCTCGCACGACCGGCATCGGCAACTACCGCAACATCGGGATCATGGCGCACATCGACGCCGGCAAGACGACGACGACGGAGCGCATCCTGTTCTACACCGGGATCTCGCACAAGATCGGCGAGGTGCACGACGGCAACGCGGTGATGGACTGGATGGAGCAGGAGCAGGAGCGCGGGATCACGATCACGTCGGCGGCGACCACCTGCTTCTGGAACGGCTCGGAGGACCATCCGGGGACGCACCGCATCAACATCATCGACACCCCGGGGCACGTCGACTTCACCATCGAGGTGGAGCGCTCGCTGCGGGTGCTCGACGGCGCCATCGGCGTGTTCTGCGGCGTCGCCGGGGTGCAGCCGCAGTCGGAGACGGTGTGGCGCCAGGCGAACCGTTACCGGGTGCCGCGGCTGGCGTTCGTCAACAAGATGGACCGGGTGGGCGCCGACTTCTTCCGGGTGGTCGGGCAGATCGAGGGGCGCCTGCGCTCGTCCCCGGTGGTGCTGCAGCTGCCGATCGGCGCCGAGGACGGCTTCGAGGGCGTGGTCGACCTGGTGCGCATGCGGGCGTACACCTTCGACCAGGGGTCGCAGGGCGCGGTGGTCGACGAGCGCGACATCCCGGCGGGGCTGGCGGCCCAGGCGGCGGAGTGGCGCGAGCGCCTGGTCGAGGCGGCGGCCGACGGCGACGAGGGGCTGACGGCGCGCTACCTGGACCAGGGGACGCTCGGCGAGGCGGACATCCGCCGCGGCGTGCGCCTGCGCACGCTGCGCAACGAGGTGGTGCCGGTGCTGTGCGGGTCGGCGTTCAAGAACAAGGGGGTGCAGCCGCTGCTCGACGCGGTGGTCTCCTACCTGCCGAGCCCGGCGGACGTCGCGGAGATCCGCGGCACGGGCGCCGACGGCGGCGACGAGACCCGGCGCCACTCCGACGACGACACCTTCTCGGCGCTGGTGTTCAAGATCGCGACCGACCCGTATGTCGGGCACCTCGCGTTCTTCCGGGTGTACTCCGGGGTGCTGTCGTCCGGCGACACCGTCTACAACCCGGTGAAGCGCCGCCGCGAGCGCATCGGCCGCCTGCTGCAGATGCACGCCAACTCGCGCGAAGAGATCCGCGAGGTGCGCGCCGGCGACATCGCCGCCGCCGTCGGGCTCAAGGACATCGTCACCGGCGAGACCATCTGCGCGACGGACCGCGCGATCCTGCTGGAGCGCATGGACTTCCCGGACCCGGTGATCCACGTCGCGGTCGAGCCCAAGACGAAGAAGGACCAGGAGAAGATGTCGCTGGCGCTCGGCCGCCTGGCGCAGGAGGACCCGTCGTTCCACGTGCGCAGCGACGAGGAGTCCGGGCAGACGATCATCTCCGGGATGGGCGAGCTGCACCTCGAGATCATCGTCGACCGCGTGCGTCGCGAGTTCGGCGTCGAGGCGACGGTCGGCGCCCCCCAGGTGTCGTACCGCGAGGCGATCCGCGACAACGTCGAGTCCGAGGGCAAGCTGGTGAAGCAGACCGGCGGGCGCGGCCAGTACGGCCACGTCTGGCTCAGGATCGAGCCGCTGACCAACGGCAAGAACTTCGAGTTCGTCGACCAGATCAAGGGGGGGATCGTCCCCAGGGAGTACATCCCGGCGGTGCAGAAGGGCGTCGACGACGTGCTGCGCTCCGGGGTGCTCGCCGGCTACCCGGTCGTCGGCGTCAAGGTGACGCTCTACGATGGCTCCTTCCACGAGGTCGACTCGAGCGAGCAGGCGTTCCGCACCGCCGCCGGCATCGCCGTGCGCGACGGGCTGCGCCGCGCCGGGCCGTTCCTCCTCGAGCCGCTGATGGAGGTCGAGGTCGAGACCCCCGAGGAGAAGATGGGCGACGTCATCGGCGACCTGAGCGCGCGCCGCGGCGCCATCCACGGGATGGAGGACCTGGTCGCCGGCGTCAAGACCGTGCGCGCCGACGTGCCGCTCGCCGAGATGTTCGGCTACGCCACCTCGCTGCGGTCGCTGACCCAGGGGCGCGCGACCTACACCATGGAGTTCGGGCGCTACTCCGAGGTGCCGCGCACCATCCAGGAAGAGATCATCACGAGGCAGTGACGGCCGCCCGGCCCGAGACGCCCCGACAGGAGAGGACAGACAATGGCGAAGGAGAAGTTTGAGCGCACGAAGCCGCACCTGAACGTGGGGACGATCGGCCACGTGGACCACGGCAAGACGACGCTGACGGCGGCGCTGACGGAGGTGCTGTCGTCGCACGGCGGCGAGGTGCGCGGCTACGACCAGATCGACAACGCGCCGGAGGAGAAGGCGCGCGGGATCACGATCAACACGTCGCACGTGGAGTACGAGACGGCGGCGCGCCACTACGCGCACGTCGACTGCCCGGGCCACGCGGACTACGTGAAGAACATGATCACCGGGGCGGCGCAGATGGACGCGGCGATCCTGGTGGTGAGCGCGGCGGACGGGCCGATGCCGCAGACGCGCGAGCACCTGCTGCTGGCGCGCCAGGTCGGCGTGCCGAAGGTGGTGGTGTTCCTGAACAAGTCGGACCAGGTGGACGACCCGGAGCTGCTGGAGCTGGTCGAGGTCGAGGTGCGCGAGCTGCTGTCGCAGTACGAGTTCCCGGGCGACGACACGCCGATCGTGACGGGCTCGGCGCTGAAGGCGCTGGAGGGCGACGCGGCGCAGCGCGAGGTGGTCGGCAAGCTGGCGGAGTCGCTCGACAGCTACCTGGAGGAGCCGGTGCGCGCGATCGACGGGGCGTTCCTGATGCCGGTGGAGGACGTGTTCTCGATCTCGGGGCGCGGCACCGTGGCGACCGGGCGCGTCGAGCGCGGCGTGGTCAAGGTGGGCGAGGAGGTCGAGATTGTCGGGATCCGCGAGACGCGGAAGACGGTGTGCACCGGCGTGGAGATGTTCCGCAAGCTGCTGGACCAGGGGCAGGCGGGCGACAACGTCGGGGTGTTGCTGCGCGGGCTGAAGCGCGAGGAGGTGGAGCGCGGCCAGGTGCTGTCGAAGCCGGGCTCGATCACGCCGCACACGGCGTTCAAGGCGGAGGTCTACATCCTGTCGAAGGAGGAGGGCGGGCGCCACAAGCCGTGCTTCACGGGGTACCGGCCGCAGTTCTACTTCCGCACGACGGACGTCACCGGGTCGATCACGTTGCCGGAGGGCACCGAGATGGTGATGCCGGGCGACAACGTGTCGATGTCGGTGGAGCTGATCTCGCCGATCGCGATGGAGAAGAACCTGCGCTTCGCGATCCGCGAGGGCGGGCGCACCGTCGGCGCCGGCGTCGTCACCGAGATCGTCAAGTAGCGCGGGGGGCGGTCGGGGACCACGGCATGGCAGGCGCGAAGGCCCAGAAGGTCCGCTTCCGTCTCTGGAGCTACGACTACAAGCAGATCGACTCGGCGGTGCAGACCATCGTGGGGACGGCGCGGCGCACCGGCGTGCTGGTGCGCGGCCCGGTGCCGCTGCCGGCGCGGCGCGAGCGCTTCGACCTGCTGCGCTCGCCGCACGTTGACAAGAAGTCGCGCGAGCAGATCGAGATCCGCACGTACTCGAGGCTGATCGACATCGTGGACCCGTCTCCGAAGACGGTCGACGAGCTGGCGAAGCTCGAGCTGCCGGCGGCGGTGCACTTCGACATCAAGGTCGACTGACGCGCCATGCTCGGACTGCTCGGCAAGAAGGTGGGGATGACCCGCGTGTTCCGCGACAACGGCGACAGCGTCCCGGTGACGGTGCTCGACGTCTCCGGGAACCGCGTGGCCCAGCTGAAGCGCGCGGAGACCGACGGCTACCTGGCGGTCCAGGTCGCGCACGGCGAGCGCAAGCGCCACCGCATCGGCAAGCCGGGGATCGGCCATCTGGCGAAGCACCGCGCCGGCCCGGCGCGCACGCTGCGCGAGTTCCGCGTCGGCGGCGGCGAGATGGAGGGGCTCAGCCCCGGCGACGCGCTGTCGGCGGGCATGTTCGCCGAGGGGCAGCTGGTCGACGTGACCGGCGTCTCCAAGGGGAAGGGGTTCGCCGGCGTGATCAAGCGCCACCACTTCCGCTCGAACCGGGCGACCCACGGCAACTCGCGCTCGACGCGCAAGCCGGGGTCGATCGGGCAGCGCCAGGACCCCGGGCGCGTGTTTCCCGGGAAGAAGATGGCAGGGCACCTGGGCGCCAAGCGGTGCACGCTGCAGAACCTCCCGGTGGTGCGGGTGGACACGGAGCGCGGCCTCCTGCTGGTGCGCGGCTCCGTCCCCGGGGCGGCGAACGGCGAGGTGGTGGTGCGCCCGGCGGCGAAGGCGCCAAGGGCGCGGGAGGCGGGCAAGTGAGGGTCGACTTCCTCGGCGGCGAGGGCGGGCTCGACGTGAGCGACCGCCTGCTCGCGCGCGAGTTCAACGGCGGGCTGGTCCACCAGCTGGTCGAGGCCCACCGGGCGAACGGGCGCGCCGGGTCGCGCGCGCAGAAGACGCGCGCGGAGGTGAGCCACAGCACGCGCAAGCTGTTCCGGCAGAAGGGGACCGGCCGCGCGCGCGGCGGGATGTCGTCGAGCCCGGTGCGCGTCGGCGGCGGGCGCGCGTTCCCGAGCCGCCCGGACGAGCGCCTCGGCCGCAAGGTCAACCGCAAGGTGTTCCGCGCCGGGATGGCGATGTTGCTGTCGGCGCTCGCGCGCGAGCGCCGGCTGTGGGCGCTCGCGTCGATGGAGCGCGAGACCCCGAAAACCAGGGAGTTCGCCGGCTGGCTTGACGGCCTCGGCGTCGAGGGGCGCACGCTCTTCGTCGACACCGAGCCCGACGGGAACTTCGCGCGCGCGGCGCGCAACCTCCCGCGGGTGAGCGTGTCGCGGCTGAGCGGGATGGGGCCGACGGACCTGCTGCGCCACGACTCGGTGGTGTTCACCGAGCGCGCGATCCGGCGCATGGAGGAGGTGTGGTCGTGAGCGCGCTGTCCCGGGCCCGGCTGGCCGAGGTGATCCGCCACCCGGTGGTGTCGGAGAAGAGCCAGCGGCTGGCGGAGAAGCTGCGCACCCACGTGTTCGAGGTGGAGCCCGGCGCCGACAAGGCGCTGGTGCGCCGCGCCGTCGAGGCGATGTTCCCGGCGGTGAAGGTCGCCGAGGTGCGCATCCTCAACGCCAAGGGGAAGCGCGTGCGCACGCGCCAGACCGGGCGGATCGGCCGGCGCCGCCTGCGCCGCAAGGCGTACGTGACGCTCGCCGAGGGCGACATCCACTTCGCGGAGGGCGCCTGACATGGCGGTGGTGAAGTCGAAGCCGACCACGCCCGGGCGCCGCAACATGGTGCGCGTGACCAACCCCGGGCTGCACAAGGGGGGTCCGCACAAGCCGCTGGTGGAGAGCAAGCGGCGCACCAACGGGCGCAACGTCCACGGGCGCATCACCGTGCGCCACCGCGGCGGCGGGCACAAGCGCCACTACCGCGTGGTCGACTTCCGCCGCGCGGACAAGGACGGCGTGCCGGCCCGGGTCGAGCGCATCGAGTACGACCCCAACCGGAGCGCGCACCTGGCGCTGGTGTGCCACCGCGACGGCGAGCGCCGCTACATCATCGCCCCCAAGGGGCTTGAGGCCGGCGACACCGTCGAGTCGGGCCCGGCGGTGCCGATCCAGCGCGGGAACTGCCTGCCGCTGTCGAACATCCCGGTGGGCACCACGGTGCACTGCGTCGAGCTGCGCCCGGGCAAGGGCGCGCAGCTCGCGCGCTCCGCCGGGGCGTACGCGTCGCTCGCGGCGATCGAGCCGAGCCACGCGCTGCTGCGGATGAAGTCCGGAGAGGTGCGCAAGGTACCGGTGTCGTGCCGGGCGTGCATCGGCGCGGTCGGCAACAGCGAGCACTTCCTGCGCAAGCTCGGCAAGGCCGGCGCGAACGCGCACCGCGGCCGGCGCCCGACGGTGCGCGGCATGACGATGAACCCGGTCGACCACCCGATGGGCGGCGGCGAGGGGCGCAGCAAGTCGAACAAGATCCCGCGCAGCCCGTGGGGGACGCCCGCCAAGGGCTACCGGACGCGCAACAACAAGCGCACGCAGGGCATGATCGTCCGGCGGCGCAAGAAGTAGGGGAGGCGCCGTGCGATCGCTCAAGAAGGGGGTCATGGTCGAGCACCACCTGCTCGCCAAGGTGCTCAAGGCGCAGCAGACGAAGGACCGGCGGCCGATCCGCACCTGGTCGCGCCGCTCGATGGTCACGCCGGACTTTGTCGGGCTGACGATCAGCGTGCACAACGGGCGCCAGCACGTCCCGGTGCTGGTCACCGAGAACATGATCGGCCACCGCCTGGGCGAGTTCGCGCCGACGCGCACGTTCCGCGGTCACCCGAGCGGCGACAAGTCGGCGCAGAGGAAGTGATGGAGTACCGCGCGTCGCTGAAGAACGCCCCGGTGTCGGCGCAGAAGTGCCGGCTGGTCGCGGACCTGATCCGCGGGATGCCGGTGGCGCCCGCGCTGGAGACGCTGGAGTTCTCGCGGCAGAAGGCCGGGGGGATCCTGCACAAGCTGCTGTTCTCCGCGCTGTCGAACGCGGAGAACAACCACGGCGCGGACACCGACGGGCTGACGGTGTCGATGGTGGACGTCGGCGTGGGGCTGCGCCTGGGGCGCATCCGCCCGCGGGCGCGCGGTCGCGCGGCGCGCTACCTCAAGCACCGCTGCAACATCCGGCTGGTGCTCAGCGACGGGGACGTCGGCGAGACCGCGGCGCCGCTCGCGTCCCTGCCGGCGATCGCGGCGGGGGCGCGCGAGCCGGGGCCGGCCGCCGGCCCGGCGGAGGACGCGCCCGCCGAGGTCGCCGACACCGCCGCCGGCGAGACTGCCGCCGGCGACAGGACCGAGGAAAGCGGCCCCGACGGCGCCGGGGAGTCCCCCCGGCCGGAAGGGGCGAGGGAGTAGGGCGTGGGACAGAAGATCAACCCCATCGGCTACCGGCTGGGCGTCCGCCGCGACTGGGACTCCGTCTGGTTCGCGCGCGGCGCGCGGTTCCGCCGGCAGGTGCTCGCCGATGCCGAGGCGCGCGAGTTCATCCGCCGGCGCTTCAGCCAGGCGATGATCTCGAAGATCGCGATCTCGCGGCAGTCCGACCGCGTCGAGCTGAAGATCCACACCGCCCGCCCCGGGATGGTGATCGGCAAGAAGGGCGAGGACATCGGGAAGCTGAAGGTCGACCTGTGCCGGATCTTCAAGGTGGTCGACGTCAAGCTCGACATCATGGAGGTGCGCCAGCCCGAGATCAACGCGCAGCTGGTCGCGATGAACATCACGTCGCAGCTGGAGAAGCGCGTCGCGTTCCGCCGCGCCATGCGCCGCGCGGTCGCGTCGGCGATGCGCCTGAACGTCCTCGGGGTGAAGATCATCTGCTCCGGGCGCCTCAACGGCGCCGAGATCGCGCGCACCGAGCGCTACAACGAGGGGCGGGTGCCGCTGCACACCCTGCGCGCGGAGATCGACTACGGGGTCTCCGAGGCGCACACCAACATGGGCGTCGTCGGCGTGAAGGTCTGGATCTTCCGCGGCGAGAAGTACAAGCAGAGGCGCAAGGCCGCGCCGGCGGACGCCGGCGTCGCGGAGGCCGCCGCCGGGCCCGACAAGGCGCCGGCAGACGACGCCGGGACGGAGGCCGAGACGGAGGCGCCCGGCGCGGCGGAGACCGAGGCCGCCGAGGCCGCGGAGACGGAGGCGCCGCCGGGGACCGACGCGGAGGCGGAGGACGCCGACGCCGGCGAGGCGGAGACGGAGACGCCCGGCGACGGGGCGGAGGCGGAGGAGGAGGCGAAGCCCGCCGCCAAGAAACCCGCCGCCAAGCGCAAGGCGCCGGCGGCGAAGAAGCCGGCCGCGAAGCCCGCGGCAAAGAAGGCGGCGGCCAAGCCGGCGGCGAAGAAGCCTGCCGCCAAGAAACCGGCCGCCAAGAAGCCCGCCGCGAAGCGCAAGGCGCCGGCGTCGAAGGACGCCGCGGACGACTGAGATGAGCATGCTGCAGCCGAGCCAGATGCGCTACCGCAAGCGGCACAAGGGCCGCAACCGCGGGGTGGCGACCAAGGGAAACCTCGTCAGCTTCGGCGAGTACGGGCTGAAGGCGACCGGCCGCGGCCGGCTGACCGCCCGGCAGATCGAGGCCGCGCGCCGCGCGATGACCCGGCACATCAAGCGCGGCGGGCGGGTGTGGATCCGGATCTTCCCGGACAAGCCGGTCTCGAAGAAGCCCGCCGAGGTGCGCATGGGCAGCGGAAAGGGCAACCCGGAGTTCTTCGTCGCGGAGATCCGCCCGGGGAAGGTGCTCTACGAGATGGAGGGCGTCAGCGAGACGCTCGCCCGCGAGGCGTTCCGCCTGGCCGACTCGAAGCTGCCGCTGCCGACGGTGTTTGTCAGCCGGAGGGACAACTGAGATGCTGAGGGCGTCCGACATGAGGAAGAAGACCCTGGCGGAGCTCGGCTCCGAGCTGGAGGAGTTGCGCAAGGAGGGGTTCAGGCTGCGCATGCAGAAGTCGACGCAGCAGTTGACGAACACGAGCGCCTTGGGCCGCGTGCGCCGCGAGATCGCGGTGGTGCTGACGGTGATGCGCGAGAAGCGCGACGCCGGCGCCGGGGAGTCGCGATGAGCGCGGCGGAGGCGGCGGCGACGGACAGGCCCGGCGCGGGCCTGCGCGGGGTGGTGGTGTCCGACGCGCGGCACAAGACGGCGAAGGTCGTGGTCGAGCGCCGGGTGAAGCATCCCCTGTACGGGAAGGTGGTGCGCCGTCACACGAAGTTGCTGGTGCACGACCCGGAGGAGGCGTGCCGCTCCGGCGACCACGTGATCATCCGGGAATCGCGCCCGGTGTCGAAGCGCAAGTCGTGGGTGTTCGCCGGCAAGGTGAGCGAGGGCCTCGGGGCGTTGCCCGAGGTGTCCGAGGTGGCCGGGCTGGAGACGGACCTGCCGGGGCAGGCGGTTGCCGCCGCGGAGGTCTCCGCGCCTGTCGGGGCGGAGCCGTCGGCGGACGCCGCGGACGCCGGCGCAGAGCCGCCGGCGGGCCAGGCCGACACCCCGGCTGCCGCCGCGGAGGTTCCCGCGCCCGTCGCGACGGAGCCGTCGCCGGATGCCGCGGATGCCGGGGCCGAGCCGCCGGCAGGGCAGGCCGACACCCCGGTTGCCGCCGGGGAGGCGGCGGAGACGGCCGTTGCCGGGACCGAGGCGGTGACCGACGATGGCGGTCCGTCGGCGGACGGCGCCGCGGAGGCCTCCGCGCCCGTCGTGGCGGAGCCGTTGCCGGATGCCGCGGATGCCGGGGCCGAGCCGCCGGCAGGGCAGGCCGACACCCCGGTTGCCGCCGCGGAGGCGGCGGAGACGGCCGTTGCCGGACCCGAGGGATCGGCGACTGACGACGGCGGTCCGTCGGCGGACGGCGCCGCGGAGGCCTCCGCGCCCGTCGCGGCGGAGCCGTCGCCGGATGCCGCGGATGCCGGGGCCGAGCCGCCGACAGGACAGGCCGACACCCCGGTTGCCGCCGCGGAGGCCGCGGATCCCGGCGCGGCCGCGCCCGGGGCATCGCCGGAGGCGGCCGCCGCAGCCGACCCGGCCGCCGCGGAGGTTCCCGCGCCCGCCGACGGGGAGGGGAAGCCGTCATGATCCAGATGCAGTCAGTGCTCGACGTCGCCGACAACGCCGGCGCCAAGAAGGTGATGTGCATCAAGGTGCTCGGCGGCTCGCGGCGCCGCTACGCGCGCATCGGCGACGTCATCAAGGTGAGCGTCAAGGTCGCGATCCCGAGGGGGCGCGTCAAGAAGGGCGAGATCCACAACGCGCTGGTGGTGCGCACCACGAAGGGGGTGCGCCGGCCCGACGGGTCGCTCATCCGCTTCGACTCCAACGCGGCGGTGCTGCTCAACCCCAAGCTGGAGCCGATCGGCACGCGGGTGTTCGGCTCCGTCACGCGGGAGCTGCGCTCCGAGCGCTTCATGAAGATCGTCTCGCTCGCGCCGGAGGTCATCTGATGCGCAAGATCCGCAAGGGCGACGAGATCCAGGTGATCGCCGGGCGCGACAAGGGCAGGCGCGGCACCGTCAAGCGCGTGATCGCCGGCGCCTCGCGCCGCCCCGAGCACGTCGTGGTCGAGGGGGTCAACGTCCGCGTGCGCCACCGGCGGCCGAATCCGGCGAAGAACGACCCGGGCGGGCGAGTCGGCATCGAGGCGAGAATCCACGTGTCGAACGTCGCGCTCTACAACCCGGCGCGGAAGGGTCCCGACCGGGTGCGCATCGAGACCGACGGCAAGGGCCGGAAGAGGCGGGTGTTCGTCTCGGACGGGGGGGTGGTCGAGTGAGCGCCGAGCCGAGGGCGCTGGGCGTCTACCGCGAGAAGGTGGTCCCCGGGATGATGGCGAGCCTGGGCGTCAAGTCGCCGCTGGCGGTGCCGCGCCTGTCGCGGATCGTGCTCAACATGGGCGTCGGCGAGGCGGTCTCGGAGCGCAAGGCGGTCGAGTCCGCCGCCGCCGAGCTCGCGCTCATCTCCGGGCAGAAGCCGGTCGTCACCCTCGCGCGCAAGTCGGTCGCCGGCTTCAAGATCCGCAAGGGGTTCCCGATCGGCTGCAAGGTGACGCCCCGCCGCCGCCGGATGTACGACTTCTTCGACCGGCTGGTCACGGTGGTGCTGCCGCGCACCCGCGACTTCCGCGGCCTGCCGCCGCGCTCGTTCGACGGCCACGGCAACTACAGCATGGGGATCCGCGAGCAGATCGCCTTCCCGGAGGTCGAGTACGAGAAGGCCGACGCGCTGCGCGGGCTCGACGTGACCATCGTGACAACGACCGACTCGGACGAGCAGGCCCGCGAGTTCCTCACGCTGCTCGGCCTGCCGCTCAGGGGGAACTGACCATGGCACGGAAATCGCTGATCAACCGCAACAACAACCGACTGCGCCTGATCGAGAAGCACCGCGCGCGCCGCGACGAGCTGAAGGCGGTGCTGTCGAGCCGGACGGCGACGTCCGCGGAGAAGGCGGACGCGCTGCGCGGGCTGGAGCGCCTGCCGCGCGACTCGTCGCCGGTGCGCTACCGCAACCGCTGCGGGATCACCGGGCGCCCGCGCGGGACGTTCCGCAAGTTCGGGCTCGGCCGCAACATCCTGCGCAAGTTCGCGATGAGCGGCGAGATCCCCGGCGTCACCAAGTCGAGCTGGTGAGGGCGGCGAGATGTCGATGAGCGACCCGATCGGCGACATGCTGGCCCGCATCCGCAACGCGCAGATGGTCGGCCACCCCACCCTGCGCGTGCGCCGGTCGCGCATCAAGGTGGCGATCCTCGAGGTGATGAGGGACGAGGGCTACATCGCCGGCTTCTCCGAGCCCGCCGACGGCGGGCGCGACCTCGAGATCGGGCTCAAGTACTACGCGGGCGCCCCGGTGATCGAGTCGATCCGGCGCGTCAGCCGCCCCGGCCTGCGGCAGTACCGCGGCGCCGGCGAGATCGGGCGCGTGCGCAACGGCTTCGGCATCGCGATCCTCTCCACCTCCAAGGGGGTGATGACCGACTTCCGCGCCCGCGAGCTCGGCGTCGGCGGCGAGGTCATCTGCCACGTCTCCTGACATGTCGAAGCTCGCCAACAAGCCGATCGCGATCCCCGACGGGGCCGAGGTCACCCTCGACGGCCGCGCCGTGCGGGTGCGCGGCCCGCTCGGCGAGCTCGGACTCGAGCTCGAGGAGTGCAAGGTCGCCATCGAGCGCTCCGACGCCGGGCTCCGGCTGTCGACCGACTCGGCGGAGCGCCGCGACCGCAGCCTGCTCGGCACCTACTGGCGCCGCATCCGCAACATGCTCACCGGCGTGACCGTCGGGTTCCGCTCCGAGCTCGAGCTCGTCGGCGTCGGCTACCGCGCCCGCGCCGAGGACGGGCGCATCACCCTCAGCCTCGGCTACTCCCGGCCGGTGGTGCGGGACTTCCCCGACGGCGTGCGCGCCGAGACGCCGACCCAGACCGAGATCGTCGTCAGCGGGATCGACAAGGCCGCCGTCGGCCGCTTCGCCGACGAGATCCGCCACGTCCGCCCGGTCGAGCCCTACAAGGGAAAGGGCGTGCGACGCAAGGGCGAGCGAGTCGTCCTCAAGGAGACCAAGAAGAAATGAGGGCCGTCGCCGGGCGCAGGCTCACGGCCCGGTCGCGCCGGGCGGCGCGCGCGCGCCTGCGCCAGCGCGCGCTGCGCGTGCCGCGGCTGGTGGTGTTCCGCAGCAACAGCCACATCTACTCCCAGGTGATCGGCCCGGACGCCCGGGTGGTGGCGTCGGCGTCGACGCTGGACCCGGCGATCGCGCCCGGGCTCGGCTCCGGCGGCAACGTCGCCGCCGCGGCCAAGGTCGGCGCGCTCATCGCCGAGCGCGCGCTCGGCAAGGGGGTCGGCCGCGTCGCCTTCGACCGCGGCGGCTACCGCTACCACGGCCGCGTGCGCGCGCTCGCCCTGGCCGCGCGCGAGGGCGGCCTCAAGTTCTGACGAGGAGGAGGAGGCCCCGATGGAAGAGAAGAGCAACCTCACCGAGCGGATGGTGCACGTCAACCGCGTCCACAAGGTGGTGCAGGGCGGGCGCGTGCAGAACTTCTCCGTGCTGATGGTGGTCGGCGACCAGGACGGGCGCGTCGGCATGGGCAAGGGCCGCGCCCGCGAGGTGACGGTCGCCGCGCAGAAGGGCCTGAAGCAGGCGCAGCGCAACCTGTCGCGGGTCAACCTGACGGGGGGGACCATCTACCACGCGGTCCACGGGCGCCACGGCGCCTCCAAGGTCTACCTGCAGCCGGCGTCGAAGGGCACCGGCATCATCGCCGGCGGCCCGATGCGCGCGGTGCTGGAGGCCGTCGGCGTCAGCGACGTGCTCGCGAAGTGCATCGGGTCGTCGAACCCGTACAACCTGGTGCGCGCGACCATCAAGGCGCTGTCGGCGGTGACCTCGCCGGCGGAGGTCGCGGCGAAGAGGGGCAAGACCATCGGCGAGATCGAGCGATGCCACCGGCTGATCGGATAGGCGGCACGCGCCTGAACACGCTGGCGCCGGCCCGCGGGTCGCGCCGCGCCCGCAAGCGGCTCGGCATGGGCCAGGGCACCGGCACCGGCAAGACCGCCGGGCGCGGCCACAAGGGGCAGCGCTCGCGCGCGGGCGGGTTCCACAAGGTCGGCTTCGAGGGCGGGCAGATGCCGCTGCAGCGGCGCGTGCCGAAGCGGGGCTTCGTCTCGCGCAAGGCGCTGCGCTCGGCCGAGCTGACGCTCGCCGAGCTCGCGAGCCCGCGGCTGCCGGAGGGGGAGGAGGTCGACCTGCGCGCGCTGCGCAAGGCCGGCCTGGTCGGGCACCGCGTGCGCCACGTGCGCGTGGTGTGCTCCGGCGAGATCGGGCGCGCCGTCCGGGTCGGGAGCGGGGTCGGCGTCACGCGCGGCGCCCGCGAGAGGATCGAGGCGGCCGGCGGTTCGGTCGCGGGCTAGCGGTGGCCGCCCTCGGATCCGGGCAAGCCGGGGACCTGCGCGCCCGCCTGCTCTTCCTGGTCGGCGCACTCATCGTCTACCGGGTCGGCTCGCACATCCCGATCTCCGGGATCGACACCGGGCAGCTCAAGGCGATCTTCGAGCAGGGCTCCGGCGGCCTGCTCGACCTGCTCGTCGTGTTCTCCGGCGGGTCGATCTCCCGGCTCAGCGTGCTCACGCTCGGCATCCTCCCGTACATCACCTCGTCGATCATCATCAACCTGGCGTCGGTCACCTTCCCCGGGCTGCAGGCGCTGCGCAAGGAGGGCACCGCCGGGCGCCGCAAGATCACCCAGTACACGCGCTACGGCACCGTCCTGCTCGCGACCTTCCAGAGCTACGTGGTCGCCGTCGGCCTCGAGTCGCAGCCCGACCTGGTGATCGAGCCCGGCGCGTTCTTCCGCGTCACCACGATGGTGTCGTTTGTCACCGGCGCGGTCTTCCTGATGTGGCTCGGCGAGCAGATCACCGAGCGCGGCATCGGCAACGGCATCTCGCTGCTGATCTTCGCGAGCATCGTCTCCGGGCTGCCGAGCGCGGTGGGCGGCACCCTTGAGCTCGCGCGCGTCGGCACGTTCAGCACGCTGTTCGTGCTCGTCATCTTCGCCGGCGCGCTGCTGATCCTCGCGGGCATCGTCTTCATCGAGCGCGGCCAGCGCCGCGTGCTGATCAACTACGCGAAGCGCCAGGTGGGCAACCGCCTCTACGGCGGCCAGCGCTCGCACCTGCCGTTCAAGCTGAACATGTCGGGCGTGATGCCGGCGATCTTCGCCTACGCGATCGTGCTGTTCCCGACGACCCTCGCCGGGTTCTCCGAGCAGGGGTCGGCGCTGACCGGCGAGGTCACCGCGCTGTTCTCGCAGGGGCAGCCGCTCTACATGCTGATCCTGGTGGCCACCATCGTCTTCTTCTGCTTCTTCTACACCGCGCTCGTCTACAACCCGCGCGAGACGGCCGACGTGCTGCGCAAGAGCGGGGCGTTCATCCCCGGGATCCGGCCGGGCGACCAGACCGCGCTCCACATCGAGAAGATCGTGCTGCGCCTCACGCTGGTCGCGTCGGTCTACATCTCGTCGGTCGCGCTGCTCCCCGAGCTGTTGCAGAGCCGCTTCGGCGTCCCGTTCTACTTCGGCGGGACCTCGCTGCTCATCATCGTCGTGGTGTCGATGGACTTCATGGAGCAGGTGCAGCACTACCTGATGACGCAGCAGTACGGGAGCCTGCTCAAGAAGGTGCCGGGCGGCGCCGACGGCGCCGCCCTCGGGAGGTGACCGTGGGCGCCAAGGACGACAAGATCGAGGTGCGCGGCGAGGTCATCGAGAAGCTGCCCAACGCCATGTTCCGCGTGCGGCTGGAGAACGGGCACGTCATCCTCGCCCACAGCTCCGGCAAGATCCGCATGCGCTACATCCGCGTGCTGCGCGGGGACATGGTGACCGTCCACCTCACGCCCTACGACCTCACGAAGGGCAGGATCGTCTACCGGGAAAAATAGCGGGAGCAGCCATGAAAGTCAGGCCTTCGGTGAAGAGGATGTGCAAGTCGTGCCGGATCGTCCGGCGCGGCGGGCGCGTCATCGTCATCTGCACGAACAGCCGCCACAAGCAGCGCCAGGGATGACCCCCGGCTGTGGTATAATGCGCGGTCCCATCGGGGACGGAGTATGATACGCGTTGCCGGCATCGTGTTGCCGGAGTACAAGCACACGGTGGTCGCGCTGACGGGCATCTACGGGATCGGCCGGACGGTCGCCCGCCGCATCTGCGAGGAGGCGGGGGTGGACCCGTCGCGGCGCATCGGCAAGCTGGAGCCGGCGGAGCTGGAGCGCCTGCGCGACTGCGTCTCCGGGTTCAGGCTGCGCGAGGACGACCCGGGCCCGGTGAAGCTCGAGGGCGACCTGCGGCGCGAGGTGTCGATGTCGATCAAGCGGCTGATGGACATGAGCTGCCACCGCGGGATCCGCCACCGCACCGGGCTGCCGGTGCGCGGGCAGCGCACGCGCACCAACGCGCGCACGCGCAAGGGGCCGCGCAAGGTCAAGGTCAAGCGGTAGCGCGGCATGGCGGGGAAGAAGGGCGGCGGCGGCGGCGGCGGCCGCAAGAAGTCGAGGCGCGTCGTGACCGACGCGGTGGTGCACATCCTGGCGACGTTCAACAACACGACGGTCACGTTCGCGGACCGCCAGGGCAACGTGATCGCGTGGGCGACGCCGGGCAGCTCCGGGTTCAAGGGCACCCGCAAGGGGACGCCGTACGCGGCGCAGATCGCCGCGGAGAACGCCGGCAAGAAGGCGCAGGAGGCCGGGGTGCAGAAGGTCGAGGTGCGCATCAAGGGGCCCGGCTCCGGCCGCGACTCCTCGGTGCGCGCGCTCAACGCGCTGGGTCTGACGGTGACGCGGATCATGGACGTGACGCCGATCCCGCACAACGGGTGCCGCGCGCCGAAGCGGCGCCGGGTCTGAGCGGCGATGGCGAGGTACACCGGCCCCACCTGCAAGCTCGCGCGCCGCGAGGGGACCGACCTGTTCCTGAAGAGCGGGAGCAAGTCGCTCGAGTACAAGTGCAAGCTGAAGACGCCGCCGGGGCACCAGGGCGTGTTCCGCTCCGGCAAGATCTCGGACTACGGCCTCCACCTGCGCGAGAAGCAGAAGCTGCGCCGGATGTACGGGCTGCTGGAGCGCCAGTTCTCCAACTACTACCGGAAGGCGGCGCGCATGCGCGGCGACACCGGCGAGTGCCTGCTGCGCCTGCTGGAGTCCCGGCTGGACAACGTCGTCTACCGGATGGGGTTCGCGTGCACGCGCGCGGAGGCGCGGCAGATGGTGACCCACGGCCACGTGCGCGTCGACGGCGAGCGGGTGGACATCCCGTCGTGCCTGGTGGCGACCGGGCAGACGGTCTCGATCGGCGGCAAGGCCCGCGGCCACGACCGGGTCAAGGACGCGCTGACGCAGGCGGAGGGCCGCGGCGCCGCGCCCGCCTGGCTCGACGTCGACGCGGCGAACCTGTCGGGCGTCTTCCGCCAGCCCCCGGAGCGCGCCGAGCTCGACATGGAGATCAACGAGAACCTGATCATCGAGTACTACTCTCGGTGACTGTGGAGAGAGACAGATGACCGACAGCGCCACGCCCAGTGAGGGGACCGTCGACGTGTCCGCCCCGTACGAGAAGCGCGTCAACACCCCGTCGCTCGGCATCGAGCCGCGCGTGGAGGCGATCGACGACCCGGCGCCGAACCACTCGCGGATCACGATCGCGCCGCTGGAGCGCGGCTACGGCCACACCATCGGCAACGCGTTGCGCCGCGTGATGCTGTCGTCGGTGCCCGGCTTCGCCGCGACCCGGGTGCGGATCGAGGGCAAGGTCCACGAGTACGACCGCATCGAGGGGATGCGCGAGGACGTGATGGAGCTGCTGCTGAACCTGAAGGGGGTGGCGTTCAAGCTGCGCGACACCGAGAAGGCGACGGTCGAGCTGAAGGCGGAGGGCCCCTGCGTCGTCACCGCCGGCGACATCACCCGGCCGAGCAACGTGTCGGTGGTCAACGAGGGCCACGTGCTCGCGCACCTGTCGGACGGCGGGAAGATCGGCATGGAGATCACGGTCGAGAGCGGCCGCGGCTACGCCCCGGCGTCGACCGGGGACGGCGGGCCGACGCGGCGCCTGGGCGAGATCGCGCTCGACGCGTCGTACAGCCCGGTGCGCCAGGTGAGCTTCAACGTCGAGAGCGCGCGCGTGGAGAAGCGCACGGACCTGGACCGGCTGACGCTCGATGTGCGCACCAACGGCGTGTTCTCGGTCGACGACATCGTCCGCTACTCGGCGCGCGTGCTCATCGGCCAGCTGGAGACGCTCGCCGGGATCGACCGCGCCGACCCGGAGATCGCGTCGGTCGGCAAGGACAAGGGCGCCGAGGTCAGCCCGATCCTGTTCACCCCGATCGAGGACCTGAACCTGACCGTGCGCTCGCAGAACTGCCTGAAGCAGCAGGAGATCTCGTGGATCGGCGACCTGGTGCAGCGCACCGAGAAGGACCTGATGCGCTTCCCCAACCTCGGGCGCAAGTCGCTGACGGAGATCAAGGCGGCGCTGGCGCAGCAGGGGCTGCAGCTCGGCATGGACATCCCGAACTGGAACCGCGGCCCGGAGAGCTGATGCGCCACCGCCACGGTCCCCGCAAGCTCAACCGCACGTCGTCGCACCGGCGCGCGATGCTCGCGAACATGTCGAACTCGCTGATCCTGCACGAGCGGATCTCGACCACGCTCCCCAAGGCCAAGGAGCTGCGGCGGGTGGTCGAGCCGCTGATCACCCTGGGCAAGCGGCCGAGCGTGGCCAACCGCCGGCTGGCGTTCGCCCGGCTGAGGAACCGGGAGAGCGTGACCAAGATCTTCGACGTGCTCGGCCCGCGCTACCAGTCGCGGCCGGGCGGCTACCTGCGGATCCTCAAGAGCGGGTTCCGCCAGGGCGACAACGCGCCGATGGCGCACGTCGAGCTGATGGACCGGCCCGGCCGGCCCGGGGCCGAGGACGCCGGCGCCGGGACGGCAGGCGTGCCGGCGGCCTCCCCCGCCCAGCCGGGAGGCTAGGTCACCCGCCGCCCGTCGCGGGCGGCCTTCCAGGCGGGGAGGAGCGCCTCCCCGCGGTCCGGCCGCCGAGGCGCGCGCGCCGGGGGTCCGCCCCTGCGGGGGACCTCGACTTCCACGGGCGGTCCCCCCGTTGGCTATTGGAGGTTCCGCGAACACGGGCGGCGGGACGATGCGGGTCCCGCCTTCCGCCCGTAGTCGCCCCAAGAACTCTTTCTTGACAACACGCCGGGAACCCCGTATGCTCGGCGCATGTTCCCCAAGGTGTCGAAGCGGCCAGGTGGCGTCGCGGTGCAGATCGCCGAGAGCTACCGCAACGAGGACGGGAAGCCCCGCCACCGGACGATCCGCCACGTCGGCAGCGTCGCCCACGGCGACGACCGCGGGCTGGAGGAGCTGAAGCGGCAGGCGGACGCCATCTGCGCGCGGATGCGCCTGCGCGACAGACCCGCGGCGCTTGCGCCCGACACCATGGCGGACATGGCGGTCCACGCGCGGCAACAGCGCGCCCGGCGCCGGCGGGTTCCCTGTCCCGACCTGACGCAGCTGCAACCCGAGCAGTCGGCCGTGGTCGGCCTGCGCGAGGTGTTCGGCGATCTGTTCCGCGAGGTGGGCCTCGACCGGCTGTTCTCCTCGCGCCACCAGATGGCGAGGCGGCTGTTCCGCGAGGAGGTGCTGTCCCGCCTGGCGGTCTCGGGGCGTCCCGGGCTGTGCCACGCCCCGGCCTGGGACCCGGGCCCCGATGCGACCGAGGCGGCGGTGGAGAAGCTGTGTCGCATGATGGACCAGCTGGACCAACCGCTCCAACGGCGCCTGCAAGACCGCGTGGGGTCGGCCTGCCAAGGCCTGCTCGGCGAGGTGACCGTCCTGTTCCACGACTGCGCCACGCTGTGTTTCGAGAGCCGGGAGGCCGACGGACCGCGCGGCGACGGACGGGGCAAGGACGGCAAGCCGCGATGCATCCAGGCAACGCTGGCCGTGACCGTGGCGCAGGGCGGCGTGCCGGTGGGCTACCGCCTCCACGCCGGCAACACCGGGGAAGCGGGCGCCCCGCGGCCGGTCCTGCGCGATGTCCGCCGCCAACACGGCAACGCCCGGGTGGCAATGGTCGCGGACGCGGGACTGCTGTCGCAGGCCAACCCGGGGTGGCTGGAGGCCAAGGAGCACGACTATGTCGTGGAGGCGCGGCTGCGCGCGCTGCCCCCGGCGTTGCTGGAGCAGGTGTGGGACCTCGGCCGCCACGGCCCGGCCGACGGGGACGAACCCCGCCTCCTCGACATCATGTGGGAGGGCCGCCGCCTGATCGTGCGCCATGACCCGGCACGGGCGCGAAAGGACGGGCACGACCGCGAGGCGGCCGCCGAGCGCGCCGAGGAAAGTGTCCGCGCGGACGTGGTGGCCCCCGGCGCGCACCTCGCGGCCAATGACACGGAAAGCGCCCGCCCGGACCAGGACGCCGCCGGGCGCGATGCCCGCCTTGACGGGATGCGCGGGGTCTGGACCAGCCTGGCCGACCTGTCGGCCGAGGAGGTCTGGCGCCGCCATGCCGACCTGGGCGCCATCGAGGACGGTTTCCCGGCGCCCGGGCACGGCCTTGCCGCGCGACCCGCGTTCCGCTGGACCGAGCCGCGCGTGCACGCCCACGTCGCCATCTGCTTCGCCGCGTTTGCGCTGTTGCGCATCCTGGTCCACCGGGTGCGGGTGCAGAAGGCGTGGGCCGGGCCCGTCTCCGAGCAGGGGATCCTGGATGCCCTGCGCGCGGTCACGGTCAACACCGTCGTTGACCCGGGCACCAAGCGCCGCCTGATGATCCCGTCGCGCCCGACCGCTCTCCAGCGCGCGATCTACCAGACCGTCGGCCTGCGCTTGCCCGCCACCTGCGATCTTCTCGAGATGGCAGAAAGTCCCCCGTAGTCGCCGGTGACCGGAGGAAATCGCCCGCCTCCTCCCCCTCCCGGAACACAGTCGCCCACAGGGAGGCGACATCGCATTCAACCAAACGCTTGCGATTCCAGATCGTGGAGGCCAAGAGTTCCTCGATGTGCCCGGCCCACGCCACCAGTCGCGGCCGGGCGGCCATCCGCGGATCCCCAAGGGCGGGTTTCGCCAAGGCGCCAACGCGCCGATGGCGCACGCCGAGTTGATGGGACGGCCCGGCCGGCGCGGCGGACGCCGGCCGGGGCGGCGGACGTGCCGCAGGTCTCCCCTGTCCAGCCGCGGGGCGGGCCCGCCCGCCGTCAGCCTCCGCCCGTCGCGGGCGGTTTCCAGGCGGGGAGCAGCCTCTCCACGGTCCGACCGCTGAGGCGCGCGTGCACCGGGAGTCCGTCCCGGTAGGGGACCGGCGCCTCCCCGGCGATGAGCGGCCGGAGGTAGCGGCGGCAACGCTCCGTGATGCCGAACCCGTCGCGGCTGATGTGGCCGCGCGGCACGCGCCGCTCCCGGTTGGCGACGTCCGCCGCCCGGATCTTCCCGACCCGCCAGCGGTACGGGTCGTCGGAGACGCGCTCGATGACCGGCATCATCCCGGACTCGCCCGCGAGCGCCATCCGGACGGCGGCCTCTCCGAGCTTCCGCGCGTGGTCGTGGTCGGTGCGGGAGGCGACGTGCCGGGCCGCGCGCTGCAGGTAGTCGGCGACCGCCCAGTGCACCTTGTGGCCGAGCGCCCGGTTCACGATGCCGGCAAGCAGCGGGGCGACGCCGCCGAGCTGGGCATGCCCGTAGGCGTCGCGTCCCGCGCCCTCCGACAGCAGCGTGCCGTCGGGGCGGCGCGCCCCCTCGGAGGCGACGACGACGCAGCACCCGTTGCGGCGCACGCGGGCATCGACCGCCTTCAGGAAGGCCTCCTGCTCGAACGGGATCTCCGGGAACAGGATCAGGTGCGGGCCGCCCGGCGGTGCCGCCAGCCCGGCGGCGGCGGCGATCCACCCGGCGTGGCGGCCCATCACCTCGATGACCAGCACCTTGGTCGACGTCCGCGCCATCGACTCGAGGTCCAGCGTGGTCTCTGCGACGGAGGTCGCGACGTACTTGGCGACCGACCCGAACCCGGGGCAGCAGTCCATGCCGACCAGGTCGTTGTCTATCGTCTTCGGGATGCCCACGCAGGTCACCTGGCGCCCGAGGCGCTCGGCGCCGCGGGCGATCTTCATCGTGGTGTCCTGGGAGTCGTTGCCGCCGTTATAGAGGAAGTGACGGATGCCGTGCGCCTCGAACACGTCGGCCATGCGCCGGTGCGGGGCCAGGTCGTCGTCCGGGTCCGGGAGCTTGTGCCGGCACGACCCGAGCGCGCCCCCCGGGGTGTGGGCAAGCCCCCGGATCGTCTCCTGGCTCTCCCGGCCGAGGTCGACCAGCTCCTCCTCAAGGATCCCCAGGATGCCGTTGCGCGCGCCGAGCGCCCGGACGCCCGCGGCGCGCGCCGCGCGCACCACCGCGTGCGCGGTCGCGTTGATCACGGCGGTGACCCCGCCGGACTGCGCGTAGCACAGCGCAGGGCGGCGGCGCCCCACCCTACACGCCGAGGCCGACGGCGATCGCGACCGCCACCCCCTCGATGCTCGCGTCGCCGCCGACCGTGACCACCTTGGGCGCGACCTCCGGGCGATCCAGCGCAAGCCTCTCGTAGTGCCCGACGATCGGCGCGGTCTCGCGGTGGTAGACCGCAAGGCGCTGCCGGATGGTGTCCTCCCGGTCGTCCTCGCGGTGGACCAGCGGCTCGCCGGTCTCGTCGTCGATCCCCTCCTGTTTCGGTGGGTTGTGCTCGACGTGGTAGACACGCCCGGACGCCGGGTGCACCCGGCGCCCGGCCAGGCGACCGATCACGACCTCGTCGTCCACCCTGATCTCGATCACGGCATCGATCGGCACCCCCGACTCCGTCAGCGCCTCCGCCTGCGCCAGCGTGCGCGGGAAACCGTCCAGCAGGAACCCGTCCGCGCAGTCCGGCTGCCGCAGGCGCTCGGTGACAATCCCGATCGTGACCTCGTCGGGGACCAGCCCGCCGGCGTCCAG
>CAZZIL010000109.1:0-2578 GCA_964654265.1 uncultured Gammaproteobacteria bacterium
TCCCGGGCGCCGGCCGCTGCACACGATCATCCCGGCGATCTCCGTCGATCCCAAGGGGGACCCGACGGTCTTCGGGGTCATGGGCGCGCACTACCAGGCGGTCGGCCACGCCCAGTTCATGATGGGGATCGCCGACCTGGGGCTGGACCCCCAGGCGGCGCTGGACTGCCCGCGCAGCTTCCATCACGACGGGATCCTTGAGGTCGAGAGGCCGCACACCCCCCTGGTTGCCGAGCTGCGCCGGCTTGGCCACGATGTCCGGGTCGCGGACGACCCGATCGGCGGCGGCCAGGCGATCCGGGCGGTGACGACCGACGGCGGTCGCCGGGTGCTGTTCGCCGGGTCCGACTGCAGGAAGGACGGGCAGGCCGCCGGCTGCTGAGCCGGCGCGGACGTCAGCTCGGCGGCGGGAGGTGCTCCCGGACGATCCGCATGGACCGCTCGGTGGCGCCCCCGAGCGACAGCGCGTAGTCAAGGCCCTTGGCGCCGATCTCGGCAGCGCGCCCGGGGTCACCAATCAGCCCAAGCGCGACCCGCGCCGCCTCGCCGGCGTCCTTGGCGACGTGGACGATGCCCGCCTTGCGCGCGTCGCGGATGAAGGGGGCGAAGTTATCGCAGTGCGGCCCGGTCACCACCGGTGTGCCGAGCATCATCGGCTCGACCGGGTTCTGCCCGCCGAACGGCGCGAAGCTTCCGCCGACGATGGCGACGTCCGCCGCCGCATAGTAGAGGGCCATCTCCCCCAAGGTGTCGCCGACGATCGCGCGGGCGCGCTCCGCGGCCTGGGGGTCCGATTTCCGTGCCGGGGAGAACCCGCGGCGCGCGAGGACCTCGGCGACGTCCCCGGCGCGCTCGGGGTGCCGGGGCACCACGACCAGGACGGTCTTGCCCAGCCGGTCGGGCGCCAGGTGCTCCAGCAGCCTGTCCTCCTCGCCGGGGCGGGTGCTGGCGCACAGGAGGATGCGGTGCCCCGGGAAGTTCCCGAGCAGGGCCTGGCGGAACGCGCGTCCCCGCTCCGCGTCTTCCGGGTCCGGCCGGTTGTCGAACTTGAGGTTCCCGGTCACCGTCACCCGCGGGGCGCCCAGGAAGCGGAACCGCGCCCGCTGGGCCGGCGTCTGCGCCCCGACGCAGCCGGCCGCCGCGAACGCGGGGCGGAACAGCATCCCGAACCGGTGGAACCTGCGCGCCGACCGCCGGGAGATCCTCCCGTTGAGCACCAGCAGGGGGACGTTGCGCGCCGACAGCTGCCCGAAGAGGTTGGGCCAGATCTCGCTCTCGATGAAGATCGTCAAGGCCGGGTCGGCGGCCTCCAGGAACCTGCGCGCCCCCCCGGGCGTGTCGTGGGGGAGCTGCGCCAGCCGAACGCGCGGGTCCAGCCGGGACTGCGCGTACTGCCGCCCCCCCTTCGTGACGGTGGTCAGGAGAAGTTCGTGGCCGGGGTGGTACTCGTCAAGCAACGCGCCCAGAAGGTCTTGTGCGGCCGCGATCTCCCCGACCGACACCGCGTGGACCCAGATTGTCCTTGGACCCGCGGCCCCGGGTTCCCGGGCGGCGCGGCACACGGGCGGGATGCCGCGCCCGCGCCACATCGCGACCGGGAGCGTTCCCCGCAGGGCAAGGTTGTAGCAGAGGCGCAGGCCCGCCCGGGCCAGGCGGGCGGCTATTCGTCCGTCTTCCTGAAAACGAGGGGTTCCCGTCGGCCTTCCTCCGGCTCGGTGGCTTGGGGCGCATCGGCGCCGTCCGCCCCGCCGTCGGCCGGGGGGGCGGCCTCGCCCGCGTCCCCCTCCGTGGCGGCGGCGGCCTCCCCGGTCTTGCGCCTGACCATCTCGATCACCAGCTCGACGAAGGTCTCGGGGTAGGGCAGGTCCTTCGGCCCCGGGTAGGAGTAGAAGAACGTGTCCGCCGGGGCGACCAAGGGGGACGACGCCTGCTCGCCCACCGCCATGGTGTCCAGCCCAAGCGCGACCGACAGGTAGGCGGCGGGGCCGTCGGCGATGACCGGCCCGCCGTTGTCGACCAGATGCTCGCAGGTCTTCTCGGTGACGCGCCGGACGGCCGACTCCTCGACGCGCATCCCGTTGACGATCTTCGAGAGCGTCCCCTGGTCGGTGAGCGGGCAGTCGACGAGGCTGAAGCTTTGCCCGTGCTGCGCCAGGCTGGTCAGCACCCCCGTCCAGTAGTTGGGGCTGATCAGCCCGGTGGGGACCGCCTGGATCTCGGTGGGGTCGGCGTCGGGAGTCCGGCTCGGCAGGTCCCAGCTGAGGCCGCCGAGCGCCGAGGTGCCGAGCGACTTCGAGATCAGGATGTTGTACTTCTCGTAGTCCGGCTTGGCCGGGTTCACGTACGGGGCCTGGCCGTAGGCGAGCGCCGCGCTCCGGCTGTTGGCGTTCTCGCTTCGGAAGCCGAAGACCAGGCCGGCCCCGCAGTTGCGCGCGACCAGGGCCGAGCGCACGCTGACCTCCAGGTCGATGACCGCGTCCAGCTCCAGCGTGTGCAGGTGCTTCACGAACTCGGCGGAGGATTTCGCCCCCGCGAGCGTCTTCTTGGCGGTGTTCTTCAGCGAGGCGAAGAGCTGCTT
>CAZZIL010000110.1:0-3839 GCA_964654265.1 uncultured Gammaproteobacteria bacterium
AGGCACACCCAAGGGGGGTGAATTGTAGCAACACGGGCGGCCGGCTCCCGGCGCGCGGACCGCCCCTACCCGGCGGGAGGCGGGAGGCGGAAAACCCACTCTCCGCACCCGATGCGATGCCCCCCGCGGAGACACCCGGGACCAAGTCCGGCTCGACAGGCCGCCAGCCGTCCCGCGCGCAACCCGGTCCGGGGACACGGGTCGGCAATCGACCAAGGCATGCGTCCGCCTCGGCAAGGCCCGCACCGACTCGGCACCGTCTGTGTCAGCCATCCCGTCCGCGGAACACTTGGCGGAATGGCCGACCGGGCGGTGCCGGTGCCCTTGGCCCCTTCGAGACGCGCCACCGCGTCCGCGAGGCGGGGGGGACTCGCCCACTCCGGAACCGGAGGGGCGGTGCGTCTCCGACAGCCGATGCACACGCCAAGGCTCCCGCAACGGTGACGCGTGCCCTGCCGGGTCTTGGCGTGGACCAGATACATGTGGCTGAAGTGCGGCAAAACAGGGGAGCCCAATCCGACCAAAGAAGAGGCCGTGTCGCGCGATGCCGCACCCCCGCAAGCCGGTGCGCAACGGGCCGCACCCTTCATGCCCTTCACAGCCCTGGCCGCCACGCGGCCACTCGCTTGCGCTGAGCATCCTGTCCGCGGCGGTCGGCGCGTGCGCCGCGAAGCGGCGGGAGTTGGGCGGGTGCGACCAGAGGGCGCAGCCCGTGGCCCGCGAAGCGGCCCGTCTTACTCCCGCCCTCTTCGCGGCGTGCGCGCCGGGCACCGCAAGGCGGCCGTGAGGCCGTAAGGATGCGACAGAAAGGGGGGGGGGGCGAATGCCCCCCCTCCTCACTCCCGCGCAGCGCTGACTCCCGAAGGCCGAGCAGTGCGTGACCGGAAGTCCCACGCAACTCAGGGATGCTACAATCCGCCCGTCCCCCAACTGGCGCACTTCAGCCATATGTGTTGAGCCACGTCAGCGGTTGACTCCAGGGAAGGTATCGGGTATACTTCCCCACAACCGGCGCGCAGCGTGCTGCCGCCACAAAGGCCGCCTTGCGCGGCCTTTGCTATTTTGGGGCTCTGACTGTGCCGCGGGGACCTGCCGTTGTCGCGCCCCGCCAGCTCTCTGCTCATCCGCGGCTCTTCCGGACGAGACGGGTTTGCTCCTTCTCCGGCGCGATCGGCCGGAGGTGCCCGGCCCGGGGAGGATCAGGTGGCGCGTCGAATCGTCTTGGTCACCCTTGCGGAGAACGTTTCGCGCACGAGGGGAGGTCGGCGGTTGACTCTAGGGAAGGTATCGGGTATACTTCCTCACAACTGGCGCGCAGCGTGTTGCCGCCTCAAAGGCCGCCTTGTGCGGCCTTTGCTATTTTGGGGCCGTGGCTGTGCCGCGGGGACCTGCCGTTGTCGCGCCCCGCCAGCTCTCTGCTCATCCGCGGCTCTTCCGGACGAGACGGTTTGCTCCTTCTCCGGCGCGGTGTCTCCGCCTCCGGCGACACGGTCGTCTTGGCGCGTCTCTTCGCGGACCGGCGTGCCACCTGAGTGCGTCGGTAGGCGCGAGCACGATGTCAACGATGCGGCCGCCGTCCGTCTACAGCCGACCGGGATCGCCTCTTCGCCAGCAGGCTGACCAAGCCCCCCGTCGATTGACTACCGGTCGGACTGAAAGCGCGCCTTGTCGCGTCGCCCGAGGTCCCTTCTGTCTTGTCGCGTCGGTTGCACAGCGTGCTGACGCGACGGGTGTCGGGCAAGCCGGACGGATGCGGGAGGACGTCTTGCGCACGGGAGGTGTCCTCATCTCGTTGGCGCCATCACCTTGCGGCCTGTGCCTGCCTCGGCCGGCCGACGTGCCGGTCGTGCAGAGCACTGAAGGCGGTGACGAGATGCCCAACTGTCACGGGCATCGCGCATCGTCACGTTGCGGACCGGACCACCCTTGGCAACGAGGGTTGTCGGTGTGACTGCGGCAGACTCCGGCCGACCGAGGTTCGTCGGCTCCTGCCTGAGCCGGGCGGCGACACCACGTCTGCCGGGATGCCTGCGACGGCGGCTGGCGATGTCCCGGCGCATTGGCGAGCATTCCGCCGGGGCGAGACCTGCGCATTGCGTGCCCCTGCGGGGCTGGCATTGCGTGGGAGTGAGGGGCGTTCGTCTCCGGTGCGACCTCACGGTCGCCTCGCAGTTCCCGGCGATCTCTGGCGTGGCTCGCCGCGATGTGCACCGCACGCATCGCGTTGGCAACATGTAACGGCGGTCCCGCGTCAACGCGCCGACCGTCGCGGACAGGATGCCCCGTGCTGGCGGGTGGCCGCGTGGCGGCCGGGTCCCGGAAAGGGGTGAGGGAGTAACCTCACTGGTCGCCGACTTCCGCAACGGTCGCCTGAGCCACGCCGGGTCGGGCGTGGGCGCCCCGTTCTCCGGGTGCGTCATCGGTGATGGTGGCGCGTTCCCGGATTGGCGCGCGCGTCCGGGGTCGGCCTCGACCTCGGCGCGCCCGGCCGGGCGCGGCGGCGGCACGTCACAGGAGGGGCGGCAGGCTCCCGCACCTCTGCGCTCTCTATCCCCAAGAAAGGGACGGCGCATCGTCCGCGCGTCCGGCGCACGCCGGTGCCCGCGGGTGACCGCGCCACCGTGCCCGTCACCACGGGCGGCGTACAAGTTGCGTCCTGCGCACTGGAGGGCGGGATGGTGCCCCCGGTCTCCCGCGCGCCTGTTCGCGTGCCCGCGCCTTGCTTCGCAGGCGGCACTCTGAGCGCTCATCACGGCGCGACCTAGGCTGCAGGTCGGTCAACGGGCGGGTCGTGCCCCGACGCTGAGGTCGCGGTCGATGCCACCCGGGCCCATCCCGAATGATCCGCCCACCCGTCCCCAGCGGTCATACTCAAGATGCCTTGACACCCGGCGTTCCGTTGGCGCCAGCGGCAGTGCGTCCGCCGGAAACAATGTCACACTCCAGCAGACATCGGTGGCCAGAGGCATCGCGGGAGACCCCGGGCGGATCACTCTCGTGTATGATCAGCGTGGAGGAACCGGGCGATGGGCAAGAAACCAGCGAGATTCACGTTCATTGACCTGTTCGCGGGGATCGGAGGCTTCCGGGCCGCCTTCGAAAGCGTGGGCGGCAAGTGCGTGTTCACGTCGGAGTGGGACCGCTTTTGCCAAGAGACCTACCGGGCGAACTTCGCCCCAGACCACCCGGTCGCCGGTGACATCGCCGGGATCGACTCGGACCGCATTCCCGGCCACGATGTGTTGCTTGCGGGCTTCCCGTGCCAACCGTTCTCGATCGCCGGGGTGTCGAAGAAGAACGCCCTGAACAAGCCCCACGGCTTCGAGTGCCGAACCCAAGGGACACTGTTCTTTGAGGTGGCGCGGATCATCAAGCACTGCCAGCCTCGGGCCTTCGTCTTGGAGAACGTCAAGAACCTAGTGAACCACAACAAGGGGGACACCTTCGCCGTGATCCGGAGGACGCTTGAGGAGGAGCTGGGTTATCACGTGTGCTGGAGGGTGATCGACGCAAGGCGGTGGGTCCCGCAACACAGGGAGCGAGTCTTCATCGTCGGCCACAAAGAGGAGTCAGGGTTCTCCTTCGAGTGGCTTGACAGGGAGTCGACGGCAAGCCGCCCAAGGCTACAGGAGGTTCTCCACCCGGAAGACGGCTCCGAGGAGCCCGAGCCACCCTACACCAAGGGTAGCCGGGGGCGAGTGTCCGAGCGGTACACCCTGTCGGATCACCTGTGGACGTACCTGCAGGCGTACGCCGACAAGCACCGAAAAAAGGGGAACGGCTTTGGCTACGGCCTGTTCGGTCCCGAGGACGTCGCCAGGACGATATCGTCACGGTAC
>CAZZIL010000111.1:0-2771 GCA_964654265.1 uncultured Gammaproteobacteria bacterium
ACCCGGGGCGCCCCTCAGCCGCTCACAGAAGGCGTTCCAGTACGCCTCGTCCCAGAAGCGCACCTGGGTGCGCAGCCCCATCATCAGCACCTCGCGCTCCAGGCGGGCGTGCTGCCGCAACTGCGCGTTGATCAGCACGCGGCCGTACGGGTCCAACCGCAGCTGGTCCGCGTAACCGACGATCACCTGCTTGTTGTACAGCGCGCGGTCGTCCGAGTCCGGCAACGACATCACCCGGCGCTCCAGCTCCAGGAAGGTGTCGAGCTCGAAGAGCGCCAGGCACCCCGCCGGGTGACCGGTCAGCACCAGGTCCTTCTCCGGGTCCGCCAACGCCTGGCGATACTTGTTCGGGAACAGCACCCTGCCCTTCCCGTCCAGCTTGGACTTGCTGATACCCCTGAACACCGTGATCTCCCGACTGCGGGCCATATTACCACATTTTTCTACTTTTTCCCACAAAAACGCCACCGGATTTCCGGAACGCGCCATTCGCGGGCTATGATGGGACCGGGCGTCCCGGTCGGGAGCCGACCGGGCACCGTGTGCTACAATGACAGCCAGCAAGAAGGAGAAGCCATGAACAACGTCCCAAGAGGCCTTCTGGTTGCCGCGGCCGCAATCGGACTGGGAGGGGGAGTCGCGGAGGCGGAGACAATCTTGCGCACCGCCAGGGTGCTCTCCACGGAGCCGATCGTGGAGACGGTCCACGAGCCGTACCAAGAGTGCGGCACGGCGGCGGCCGACCCCTACGACCCGTACGCGGGACGCAACGACGTGATCAACCAGATCGTCGGCGGCGTGGTCGGCGGGGCCGCCGGGTCGGCGGTCGGCAAGGGGTCCGGCCGCGACGCGGCGGCGGCGGCCGGCGCCGTCATCGGGTCGGAGCTGCTCAACCCGGACAACCCGGGGCTCACGGAGGGCGAGATCATCGGCGCGGTCGCCGGGGGGCTGGTCGCGCACCAGGTCGGCAAGGGGTCGGGCAAGACGGCCGCCACCGCCACCGGCGCGCTCATCGGCAAGATTGTCGGGGGCAACCTGCAGGAGGGGGCGCGCGTCGGCGGCCCCGGCCGTCGGTGCGTGACCCTCAGCCGGGAGAAGAAGGTGATCACCGGCTACACGGTGCGCTACGAGTACAACGACGAGGTGTTCATCGGCCGCCTCCCCTACAAGCCGGACGACTGGGTCGACATCTCCGTCGAGGTCGGCCTGGTCGAGAACCGCACGCACTGACCTGCGCGACCCGTGAGGGTCGGGTTCGTCCTTGATCCCCTCCCGCGGCTGCGGGAGCCCAAGGACACGTCCATCCTGATGATGCGGGCCGCGGCGGCGGCCGGCCACGAGGTCCACGCCATCCCGTTCGACTCGGTCGCGTTCGCCGGCGGCGGGCCGGTCTTCGACGACCTTCTCCTGGGACTGTCGGACGGCCCCGACTGGCACCGGGTCCGCGGACACACGCCGGGCGCCCGGCCCGGGTCGCTCGATGTCATCGTCATGCGCAAGGACCCGCCGTTCGGCAGCAACGCGCTGCGGCGCGTGCAGATCCTCGCGCACGCGGCGGCGAACGGCACGCCAGTCCACAACAGCCCATCGGCGCTGCTGCGCCACGACGAGAAGCTGCTGGCGCTGCGCCACCCTGCGCTGGTCCCCGACACGCTGGTGACCTCCGACCCCGGGGAGATCCGCGCGTTCCACCGGGCGCACGGCGGGTGCGTCGTCAAGCCGCTCGGGCGCATGGGCGGCTCGGGCATCTACCTGTCCCCTGAAGGCGACGGGAACCTCGGCTCGGTGATCGACATGCTCGGCGGCCCGGCGCGCGAGATGCTGATCGTCCAGGAGCGCGTCGCCGCGGCGCGCGACGGCGACAAGCGCGTGATCGTCATCGACGGCCGGCCCGAGCCGCACATGCTTCGGCGCCTCCCCGCCGACGGGGACTTTCGCGGCAACCTCGCCGCCGGGGCCCGCGCCGTCGCCGAGCCGCTGGGGGAGACCGAGCACGCCATCGCCCTGGAGGTCGCGAAGACCCTCGCCCAAGAGGGGATCCTGCTCGCCGGGCTCGACATCCTGGGCGACCGCCTGGGCGAGGTGAACATCACAAGCCCGACCTGCATGCGGGAGATTCTGGACCAGACCGGGCACAACAGCGCCGAGGAGTTTGTCCGATGCCTGGAGGCCCTGCCGGGACTGCGCTGACCGCCGCGGCGGCGCTGGCGCTGTGCGCGTGCGTGACCGCCCCGCCCGCGACAACGCGGTCGGCCGTCGTGTTCTCGACCCGGCTTGACATCACGGTCCACCACGGCGACCGGGCGCAGGCGGAGGCCGCGATCGGCGAGATCATCGCCCACGCGACGGACCTGGAGCGGCGGTTCCACCCCTGGAAGGAAGGCCCGCTCACCCGGCTGAACGCGGCGATCGCCGCCGGGGAGCTTCCGCGCGAGATCGACGGGGACACGCGACTGTTGATCGCGCTGTCGCGCCGCGTGCACGACGCCACCGGCGGACAGTTCAACCCGGCGCTCGGCAAGCTGTTCGAGATGTGGGGATTCCACTCGGACAACCCCGACGCGAAGGCGGCCACCCAGGCGGAGATCGACACCTACATGGCGGACGTCCCACCCATCGGGTCGTTCGTCACGCAAGGCGGGCGCCTGGTCGAGGCGCACCCCCGGGGACAGCTCGACTTCGGCGGCATTCTCAAGGGCTACTCCCTCGACGCCGCGCGGGCGACGCTCGAGACGCGCGGCATCCGAAGCGCGCTGGTCAGCTACGGCAGC
>CAZZIL010000112.1:0-3027 GCA_964654265.1 uncultured Gammaproteobacteria bacterium
GACGGAGGATGTCGAGGAGCATGTCGAGGCGACGGCGTCCAAGCTGGTCGGGATGGGCCGCACGACCGACACCGTGCGGATGTACATGCGCGAGATGAACGAGGCCCGCCTGCTGAGGCACTGGGAGGAGATCCTCATCGCGCAGAAGATCGAGAAGGGGTTGCGGCGCATCATCTACCGGGTCGCGCACTACCCGGCGATTGTCCGGCAGGTCATCGACGCGGGGTCGCAGGTGCGCGAGGGAAGGATGGAGATCGAGGAGCTGGTCGACGGGATCTTCGACGACAACATCACCGTCGACGACCTGTTCTCGGACGAGCCCCCGGACGACTCGCCGGAGGCCGCGAAGCGCAAGGCGGAGGCGGCCTTGGCGGCGAAGCAGGACGCCGAGCAGCGCAAGTCCGGCGGCCACGCCGTCGCCGTCAGCGGCAAGCGCGAGTCCGGGCTGTCGCTGATGAGGCGGCATCTTCTGTCCTTGCTGAAGGCGAGGCACGACAAGTCGCGCCGGCGCGCGCGCGCGCACCTGGACCGGGTGCTGTCCGAGTCGCGGCACGTCCCCCGGCCGAAGAAGTTCCTGGAGGTGCTGCTCGGCGGGGAGGGCGCCGCGTCCCCGGTCCCCGGGGAGATGAAGAGGCGGATGATCGCGCTGCTGAAGGCGCGCAACGACGACGGGCGCAGGCGCGCGCGCGACGCCTTGGAGAGGACGATGGCGGAGGCCCGCCACATCCACCGGCCACAGAAGTTCCTGGACGTCCTCCTGGGGAAGGATGGCGTCGCGCCGCCGTCCCCGGAGACGCTGGTGCGGCAGATGCTGGACCTGTTGCGCGCGAAGGGCGAGGGGCCGCGCCGCCGCGCCCGGGACACCCTGGAGAAGACGCTGTCGGAGCTGCGGCACATCCCCAAGCCGAAGCGCTACTTCGATGTCCTCCTGGACGGCGAGGACGCGACGGCGCCGTCCCTGGCGGAGCTGCGGGGGCGCACGCTCACGCTGTTGCGGGCGAAGAGCAAGCGGACGCGCGCGGCGGCGCACGATGAGCTGGACCAGGTCGTGGGCGCGTTCCCGCTCAAGTCGCCGGCCGAGAAGCTCTACGGCGCGCTCCTGGGCAAGTCGTCCGCGCAGCCCGCGGCACGCGCGGAGCTGGAGCGCGCGTTGCTCTCCTTCCTGGAGACGAGAAGCGAGAAGACGCGGCAGGCGGCGCTCGACAGCCTGAGGGCGGTGTCGGCGGAGCTGCATCTCGGATCCGTGATGGCGTTCCTGGAGGGGCTGCGCGTCCCCAAGGCGGAGGGGCCGCCCCCGGCGGAGGCGCTGAGGAGCCGGACCCTCGCGTGCCTGGAGGCCGGGAAGCGGGAGACCGCGCAGGCCGCGATCGCGGAGCTCGGCAAGCCCCTGGCGCAGCTGAAGATCGAGGCCAAGCCGGTGCGCGACTTCTTTGTCCGACTCAACGTGGGCGACCCCGCGGCGCACTCCCAGAGGGACCTGGAGCGCCACGTGCTCGCCTGCCTGGAGGCGCCCGACAAGGAGCGCCTCGCGGAAGCGCTCGGCGGGCTGGACAAATCGCTGCAGTGGCCGCGAATCGAGCCCAAGCCGGTGCGCGACTTCCTCGTGCGCCTTCACTCTGGCGGCCCGGCCACGGTCTCCCCGAAGGCCGAGCTGGAGAAGCGCGTGCTCGCCTGCCTGGAGGCCAAGGACCGCGACAGCCTGAGGGATGAGGTGGACGAGCTGCAGCGGCTGCTGCCGGCGCTGAAGGTCGACTCCAAGCCGGTGCGGAGCTTCTTCGTGCGCCTCTGGGAGGGGGCGGCCAGGCCTGCCGGGTCCCCGATTCCGCAGACGGGGGCGAGCGACGTCCGCATCCTCGATCTGAGGTCGGAGGATCTGAGGAACCAGGCACTCAGGCACATCGACCAGATCGAAGCCCACTACAAGGTCTGGGACAGGATCCTTCAGGAGATCAACCCCCATAAGAGGACACGCACAAACGACAAGCGATTGGCCGACTTGGCGGTAAAGCGCAAGGCGGTGTTCGCCAAGCTGGCGAAGGTCGTGTTGCGGCTCCGGTTCACGACCAAGCGCGTGAAAGAGTTCTCCGACATGGCCCGCGCCGAGGTCGAGATGGTGCGCAAGCACGAGCGGAGGATCTGCCGGGTGGCCGAACAGAAGTTCGGGATCCCGGGCAACGTGTTCTGGGCGACCTTCCACGAGAAGGGGAACGAGATCAACACGCGGTGGATCACGCATGAGATGAGGGGCTACGTCAACGAGCGGACGAGACCGTACATCGCGGAGGTCCACCAGGGGCAGGAGACCATCAGGGCGATCTGCGCAACGAACAACCTGTCGTTGCGGGAACTCAAGGCGATCGACAAGGACTTGGTGAGCGACGAGAAGAACGTGATGGACGCGAAGGAGCAGATGATCCGGGCGAACCTGAGGCTCGTCATCTCGATCGCGAAGAAGTACACCAGCCGGGGGTTACCGCTCCTAGACCTGATCCAGGAGGGGAACATCGGCCTGATGAAGGCGGTCGACAAGTTCGACTACCGGCGCGGGTTCAAGTTCTCAACGCACGCGACCTGGTGGATCCGCCAGGCGATCACGCGCTCGCTCGCCGACCAGGCGCGGGTGATCCGCACACCGGTCCACATGATCGAGACGATCAGCAAGATGAACCGGGTCAAGCGGCGCTACCTGCAGGAGCAAGGGCGCGAGCCGTCGATCCCCGAGCTCGCGAGGGAGCTGGGCATCGGCGAGGACAAGGTCCGTCGCATCGAGAAGATCTCGAAGGAGCCGATATCGATCAACGCCCCGGCGGGCGATGACGACTCCCAGGTCGGTGACTTCCTGGAGGACATCGACGCGGTGGACCCGCCGGACATGTTGCTTCTCAAGAAACACGAGAAAGAGGTCGACGCGATGCTGGACCGGCTACTCCCGTCCCGGGAGGCGAAGATCATCCGCATGCGCTTCGGCATCGGACTTGCGACCTGCCACACGCTGGAGGAGGTCGCGCGCCAGTTCGGTATAACGCG
>CAZZIL010000113.1:0-2906 GCA_964654265.1 uncultured Gammaproteobacteria bacterium
GGTCCGGCTCAACAACGTCGGGCGCGTCTACCGAAACCCGCGCACGCTGGAGCAACACGTCGCCCTGCGCGGCTATCCCGGCACCGTGCGACAAATCGCCGTCGACGGCATCGGGCTCGACAAACCGGTCTTCCTGCTCACCAACCAGGAGGGCGCGACCGCCAACATCATCGACCGCTACGCACGACGCATGGTGATCGAGAACGCCATCGCCGAGGCCATCGACTTCTTCCACATGGACGCACTCTCCGCCACGGTGCCGATGAAGATCGACCTCGACGTGCAACTGACCCTGCTCGCAAGCATCCTCTATCGGTTGCTCGGCCAGCGCATCGGGGAACCCTACGACTGTGCCAAGGCCCGCAAGGTCTTCCGAGACTTTGTCAAGGCGCGTGCCACCATCGCCATCCAACCCGAGCAGATCCACGTCCGCTTCGGGCGGCGCGCCAACGACCCGTACCTACGCGCCGCCAACTTCGACCAGGACGAGACGCCCATCCCCTGGCTCGGAAACAGAACGTTGCGCCTGCACCTCGGCTGAATTCCTCACCACCCGATTCCCCCTTGGGAATTCAGGCTAGCGGCGGGGCCAACCAGCCGGGTGGCGCCCTGCCAGGGGTTGCCGTCGGTTGCCCCAACAGCCATCAGATTGGCGAATGGCGCGGCGCGTACGGTGGGACTGAACCGCGCGCTCTCCCCAGGGTGCCGTATGCGGCGCGCCCGATGGCACGCGACGGCAAGACCCGGCAAAGCCGCGGGATTGCGAAGAGGATCGCAATGCCGAGTCCCGTGGCAAGAGGTGTCGATGGGGCGGGCGGCCATGGCGGTGACCGATGCAGGCGCCGCGAGAAGCGCCAAGGGCGCCTATCCCACCCGACGTGAAGGAATCCGGACATCCGGCCGTCCTTGGCCAGCACCAAGGCGGCGCGTGCCGACCTCGGGAGATCCGAGCGCACCTCCCAAGAACGCGGCCGGAGGCAACGCGCGCCGCAATTGCCTGTTGTCGGCCTTGGCCACCAAGGCGCGCCGATGCCGCCCCGTGGCCGTCACCTTCCCGGTGTGAGACCGACGCGCGCCGCCCGCTTTCCTTGGTCGCCGGAACGGTCCGGGTCGACCGTGGCACACACGCCCATCCCGGGGGTGTGCGGCGAACCCAGAGGCGGGACCATCGACTTTCCCCGGTCACGTGAGTGCCAGTCGGGAAGATGTGCTATCATCAGGGACTGATCATGATCGCACATGAGGCACACGCGCGCCATCGCTCCCCGGCGGCTTCCGGGGACAGGCGGTCAATCGGAAGCGACGGGTGGCGCTGCCCATCCCTGTCTGCGACCCGACCTTGTCGCGTGGCGCGAGCGTGGGCAGGCTGCCACGAGGAGCAGAAGCGGATCCGAGGGGTTCGCCAACACCCGGCGGCCATGCAGACGTTCCACTTGATGACGGGGGCGCGGCGGAGTGGCGCGGTCCGGCGTGCGCTGCCCAGGGTGCGCCACCTTAGGCGCCAGTCTTGAGGAAAAGAGGGAGGGATTATGTTTGTTCCATGGCAACCCACGGCAAAGGGCGGGAGGCGGCTGTTCCTGGCGTTTTTCACATCAGTGGGACTGGCCACAGTGAACGGGTATCTTGACTGGTACCCGATCGTCACAGGCGCGTTGCTCATTGTCGGATACTTCGCGCTGATGAGCGGGGTGCTGACCTTTCTCAGCCTGAGCCGGACCTTTTCCACTTACGCACTCCTGTCATTCGTTGTCCTGGTCGCGCTGACAATCGCCGCCTTTGCCCTCCACTACCACTCATCGGGCCTGCTTGTCGGCAGGCGCGAGTTCATTCCCGACTTTTGGGACGCACTCTACTTTAGTGTGACGACCTTCACAACCCTGGGCTACGGGGACTTCCAGCCGCCTCCGGAGCACAGGCTCACGACCTCGATGGAGGCGCTACTGGGGATGCTGTTCATGGCCACGCTCGTCTCGTTCATATGGCTTCGGTTCAACGAGAACCTGCTCCCGCAGGACATGACACTCCTTGAGGGAATGCGGATAGGCAATCCAGACCCCATCCTGACTCGCATGCAGATCAGAAAGATCACGGGAGAAGAGTTGAAGTCGCAGAAGTATGAGGATTTCGTGGAGGGGGAGCCATACTATTATGACAAGTACTACAAAGAGTGGACACCCGTCGCCGACCGCGAGGCCCTGCCCGACGACGCAACGGTGATTGTGCGAAAGGGGAGGACGTTCGACGAGGACATTCCGGGGTCGGAAACGAAGCCCGACCGGAAAGACTAACCCCAACAGGCCGGTGGTGCGGGATCTCCCGAGGACCTGTCTGTCCCGGGAAGGCCGCCACCGTCCGGGTGCCGAGGACCCGCGCCCGGAGCCCGGCATCCGCTACCCGCATCCCGAAGGACACGGACGCGGCACCGCCAGCTCGCGCGGCCAGACCCCGGCCCCGACGAGCAACGGCGTTGGTCGCGGCAGGGGCCGACAAGGACCTCACCGCAGTCGTAGGGGAGGTCCCGGTGGGCGGACCGTAACGCATGGCGTCCCCTTGTGAACGCGTCAATGCCGCGTGACCAGCCAGCTCCTCCCCGCCGGCACATCTCGGCCAAGGGCACCGGGCCGCCCCGGTACCCAGTTGGGCACCTCTATTTATTCGGCGATTCGGGGCCCGCACGAAAGAGCTAAGTGCAATAACCCGACGGATCAGGCATCCCCCAAGGGCACCTCTATTTATTCGTCCTCGGGGACGGGGATCGGCCCCCAGGGGTGAGGGTGTATGATTTTCGACACATTGCGGCCCCTGTTTGGGGGTTTGTCGCGCCAGACCTGGAGTTCGCGGGCAGAGCTTGAGAGAATACGCATCAAACCAGCTTTCAGGAGAAGCCATGAGCCAGACCTCTTTCT
>CAZZIL010000114.1:0-1610 GCA_964654265.1 uncultured Gammaproteobacteria bacterium
TCACGGTCGCCTCCGAGCGGCCACCGGCAAGCACGGCGAAGGACTTGGCGAGCGGCGAGGCCTGTGTTGAGCACACCATGGCGATGCGGGTGGATGTCTTGCGCATGCTCATTGCCTACCTGCGCCAGAGGGAGCAGTTCGGCGCCCGGGAGGTGATCCCCGGGGACGTCAGAAGCCTTCTGGAGGACTTCATCGATGGAGAGGACCACTGTGCCCCGATGCTCCACCTGGGGAACTCGGTCCCGTCCCTTCACGAGTACGACCCGCGCTGGACGATCAGGCACCTCCCCAAGATATTCCCCGATCACGCGGACAGGCGCGACCTCTTCGTCGCGGCGTGGACTGGCTATCTCCAGGCAACTCTTCCTGACGCCAGGGTGTTCACGGTCCCCGAGGTGAGGGAACTCTACAGGCGGGGTCTGGCCCTTGACCGACGGCAGGACAAGCCGCACAACCCCCGATGGTACACCGACTACGAGCTGGGAGTCGCCGAGCACTTCGCCCTCGCCTGCATGGAGTGCGAGGCCTTCGGCCCTGAGGATCCCCTGCTCATGGAGTTCCTCGGGAAACGCAACACCAGGCAGCTCAGGGAGTTCGTCGAGGTCGTCGGGAAGCGGGTTGGCAGCAGGGAACCCGGCACCACCGACCACATGCGCAGGTGCCTGCCCGCGATCTGGGAGTGGATGCTGGAGAACTGCGAGGAGCCTTCGCTGTTTGCCGAGTTCGGGAACTGGATGGCGGCGCACGCCGAGATCGTGGACATCGTCACCCTCGCCCGGTTCGCAAGAAGGACGCTCAGGAAGAGCGGGGGGAACCTTAGGTTCCACTACAGTCTCACCGCCACGGTTGTCGAGCTGGCCCGTGCCGCCCCCGAGGAGATGTGCGAGGTCGTCGACCTTTTCATGGGATCGGACATAACCGAGGACTACTTCTCGTTCGATCACATCAGGGGTGAGGGCAAATGGCTTGAGGCGACAAGGGTTCTGCTTGCCCGCGATGACATGGGCGAGCAGGAGTGCGCCCGGTTGCGGGAGATTGAGCGCATGCTGCAGCCGGGCGATGCCGCGTCAGTCACAAGGCGGACCGTTTCCCGGCCGCCGGATCTCACCGAAGGGAGCACGCGCGCGGCATGATTTGCTTTGTTGGCGCAGGCCTCAGCATTGGCGCGGGAGTGCCGGGGATCGCGGGTCTGCAAGAGAAGATCCACGATAGGTTCTACTGGGACCCGGTGCACGGCGAGGCGTACCAGGCCGCCCTCCGTCCGCTGGGAGTGGGTCCCGTGCTCAGTCCGGGGCGCCCCGCGGACCGACAGAGGCCCAATGAGGTGAGGGCGTCAGATGTCCGGCTGGAGGAGCTGATCGATGTGCTCAACTCGGCGGGGGAGCTGCCGGGTTGCTCCCGAGATGCCAAGCCGAGGTTGCGAAGGGCGGTGATGGCGACAATTGGGGAGAGCCTGAACCTGGATGGGACCAACACCCGTCCACCAGAACACTACGTGCGCCTCATCCGGCGCGCAATCCGGTGGCGTTCCCCAGTGCATGTCTTCTCCGTCAATTTCGATCTCTGTGTCGAGCTGCTGGCGCTCCTGGGTTACGTGGTGGAGACGGGTT
>CAZZIL010000115.1:0-2568 GCA_964654265.1 uncultured Gammaproteobacteria bacterium
ACCCGGTGCTCATCGGCGAGCCCGGCGTCGGCAAGACCGCGATCGTCGAGGGGCTGGCGCAGCGGATCGTCAACGGCGAGGTGCCGGAGCGCCTGTCGGGGCGGCGCGTGCTCTCGCTCGACATCGCGCTGCTGCTCGCCGCCCTCCGCACGCGCCGTGAGGTCGACGGTGAACTTCTCCAGCGCGCCGCGCCCGGCCTCCGCGCCCGGCGAGTCCACCTTCTCGTCGCCGCGCAGGCTGTCGACCTTCTCCCTCAGCCCCTTCTCGCGCACCCCGACGGAGGACAGCGCACGCTCGACCGCCTTGTCGCCGCGCACCGCCGCCAGCAGGAACGACTCGGTCGGCACGTACTCGTCGCCGCGCGAGCGGCTGTCCTTGAGGGACGCCTCCAGCACCTTGGCGAACGTCTTCGATCCGCGGATGTTCTCCTCCGGGTTGGAGACGACCGGGAACCCGGCAACCTCCGCCGACAGCGCCGACAGCGCGCGCGCCGGGTCGGCGCCCAGCTGGCGCAGCAGCATGCGCGTGCTTCCGCCGGTGTCCTCGACGAGCCCGAGCACGACGTGCGCGGGCTCCAGCAGCGTGTTGCCCTTCTCGGCCGCCAAGGCGGCGCCCGCCTCGATGGCGCGCTTCAGCGGGTCTGTCAGCTTCTCGAAGTTCATCGTCCCATCCGGTTAGTTGGAGGCGAACCCGGGAATCGCAAGGCCCCCCCGGAGATCCGGCGGTCCCGGCCGGGCCGTCAGGCGCGCGGCCGGTCGTCCCCGTCCCCAAGGTGGCGGACGGCCCAGGCGGCAAGGATCTCGGAGACGAACTCGGCGTCGCGGCGGTCGCCGAGCAGATGGTCCGCGCGGTCCAGGCTGACGAAGCTCTTGGGATGGCGCGCCATCCCGTAGAGCCTGCGCGCGTTCTCGATGTCGACCGTCTTGTCGGCCACCGAGTGGAAGATCACCAGCTCCTTGCCGAGGTCGCGCACGTGCCCCTCCATGCGCACCGAGGAGATGTCATCGAGGAACTGGCGGCGAATCCGGAACGGACGCCCGGAGAGGAGGACCTCCGCCTCCCCCTTCTCCTCGATCTCGCGCTGTGCGCCGGTGAACAGCAGGCGCACGTGCGCCGGGTCCGCCGGGGCCCCGATGGTCGCGACAAGCCGCGCCGACGGGACCTCGCGGGCCGCCACCAGGACGGCGGCGCCCCCGAGGCTGTGGCCGACCAGCATCATCGGGGCCATCGACCCTGACTCCATGAACCGCGCGGCCAGCGCCAAGTCCTGGACGTTCGACGTGAAGTTGGTGTTGCTGAACTCCCCCTCGGACGCGCCGAGCCCGGTGAAGTCGAAGCGCAGCACCGCGATGCCGCGGCGCGCGAGCCCGGCGGTCACGTGCCGGGCCGAGAGCACGTCCTTGGTGCAGGTGAAGCAGTGGGCGAACAGCGCGTGACCGCGCGCCGGGCCGTCCGCCGGCGTCTCCAGCACGGCCGCAAGCCGGTCGCCCGACGAGCCCTCGAACGCGACCTTCGACGAGGGCACCGCGTCAGTCCGCGCGGATCCGCACCGTCACGCTCTTCGTCTGCGTGTAGTTGTTGATGGTCTCCTGGCCGTTCTCCCGGCCGATCCCGCTGTTCTTGTAGCCGCCGAACGGGACGGAGACCTCGCCGGGGCCCCAGTACTCGTTGATCCAGACGCTGCCGGCGCGGATGCGCGACGCGATGCGCAGCGCGCGGTCGATGTCCTTCGTGAACACCCCGGCGGCAAGGCCGTACGCCGTGCCGTTCGCAATCTCGATCCCCTCCTCCTCGTCGTCGAACGGGATCACCGAGAGCACCGGGCCGAAGATCTCCTCCTGGGCGATCCGCATGCCGGGGCGCACGCCGTCGAACACCGTCGGCGCGACGAAGAACCCGTCGTCGAGCCCGTCCGGGCGCCCGCCACCGGCCAGGACCTCGCAACCCTCCTCCTTGCCGACGCGGATGTAGCCGAGCACGCGCTCCATCTGCTCCCCGGTGATCAGCGGTCCCATGTCCGGGTCCTCCTGCGCGCGACCGACGCGCACCTTGCCCGTGCGCTCCAGGATCCGCCCCATCAGCTCGTCCCGGCACTTGCTCGACACCAGGAGGCGCGAGCCCGCGTCGCAGAACTGCCCGGCGTTCTTGTAGACCTTGCAGGCCTCCTCCGCCGCCAACTCCAAGTCGCTGTCGGCGAACACCAGCACCGGGGACTTGCCGCCGAGCTCCAGCACGACCGGGCGCACGTGGTCCGCCGCGGCACGCAGAATGTCCTTCCCTGTCTCGACCGACCCGGTGAACGTGATGCCATCGATGCCGGGATGGCGCGCAAGCAGCGCGCCCGCGACCTCGCCGACGCCGTTGACGACGTTGACGACCCCCGGCGGCACGCCCGCCTCAATGATCACCTCCGCCAGCTGCAACGCGCCGATCGGCGTCTGCTCCGCCGGCTTGACCACCGCCGTGCACCCCGCCGCGAGCGCCGGGGCGATCCCCCGCGCCATCATGCTGATCGGGACGTTCCACGGGATGATGTGCGCCGTCACGCCGAGCGGCTCGCGCACCGTG
>CAZZIL010000116.1:0-5151 GCA_964654265.1 uncultured Gammaproteobacteria bacterium
TTTGTTCGGGAAAAGCACGATCGAGACCGGCAAGCTGGGGGAACGCCTGCAGGATCTTCGGGAAAAAAGGGGAAGAAGCCGGCAGGCCGTGGCCAATGCCCTCGGCCTGCCACGCGCGGTTGTGGCCGACATGGAAAGCGGCATCCGGTCGGTGTCGAGGCCCGAGCTCCGGAAGCTCGCCGGGTTCTACGGCGTCCCGGTCGGGTCCTTCCTTTACCCCGAGATTGAAATGCGAAAGGAGGAGGTGTTCCTGGCGATGAGCCGGGCCTGCCCCGAGCTGAAGCCCACAAGGAAGGTCGGGGCCGACATGCGGCGGGTCCTGGACCTTCTCGACATCGGCATGGACCTGCGACGGTTCCTTGGGCAGGCATCCGGCCCGACGGTCCCCGACTATGCGGCGCGGGTGGAGAGCGCCGACACGGCCATCCGGCACGGCGAGATCGTCGCCCGGGAAGAGCGTTGTCGGCTCGGCCTCGGGCATGCGCCTCTTCCCGATATCGCGGAGCTCATCGGGTCCCAAGGCATATGGCCTTCCGACATTGACCTTCCCGAGGGTCTTTCCGGCCTGTTCGTGAACCATCCCAACATCGAGATGGCGATTCTCGTCAACCGCCGGGACCATCCGGTGCGCAGGCGGTTTTCCGCCGCCCATGAGTACGCGCATGCGCTGTTCGACCGCGGCGAGACCGCAAGGGTGACGCGAGGGGAGAACTCGTCCGAGCCCGCGGAGGTGCGCGCGAACGCCTTTGCGGCCGCCTTCCTGATGCCCGCGGAAGGTGTCGCCGGGTGGCTGGCACAGAACCGCAAGGGGCAATCCGGCCATCGCACGCACGCCGTGCTCGATGCGACGACCGACTCGCCGATCCGGGTCGGGGTCCGTCTCCGGCGGGCCTCCCAGGCGATCACCTGCCAGGATGTCGCCATAATCGCCTGTCACTTCGGCGTCAGCTACACGGCGGCCGTGTGGCGCCTGAGAAACCTCCGCCATGTCAGCGATGGCGAGGCGGAGGCCCTCATGTCTCGAAAGGAGATTGGGGCCACGCACCTGAAGATGGTGGGCCGTGACGGGTTTTCGGATGGGAAATCCCGGCAGTTCGGGCCGGCGCTCACTGAGCAGTTGGTCTATTTGGCGGTGGAGGCGTTTCGTCAGGGGCTGATCACCCAAGGCCGCCTCGGCAACATCGGGGAGGAGATCGGGGTCAGGGGCCCCCCTCTTTTTGACGTGGCCTTCGGGGCGTGTCCCGACTACTACAAAACTCCGGTATGACGGCAGCGAACACTGTGATCGACGCGTCCACGCTGATCAACTTCCTTAAGGTTGACGGGGCCCACTTGCTTGGCGCGCACCCGTCCACCTTCGTTGTGACCCCCCAAGTCGACCGGGAAGTGCGCTACCGCGACCAAAGGCCACGCCTCTTGGCGGCCATCGGGGAGGGACATCTTGCCTTGCGCCGCGGGGGCCAGGAGGAGAACACCCCGCTCTATCTGTTGGCCCGGAAAGTCCCCTTGGGCGCAGGGGAAAGCGCGGCGATTGTGGTCGCGCTCGAGAACAAATGGTCATTGGCCACAGACGACAGGGGGGCGGTCAGGTTTGTCAAGCAACACGGCTTGGCTCTTCCGATCATCACGACGTGGGACGTCTTCCGGGAATTGGTGGTTGCCGGGGTGCTGACAGAGAGAGAGGCGCGGGATCTGTATGCCGAGTGCGGGATGAGATGACATCGGTCACCTGCGGGCGCGCCATGTTTCTGCGGTCACAAGGCCCTTGCCGACACGCGCGCGCCACGTGCGCGGAAGTGACAGCGCCAAGGCAGGCAGGTTGTCGGGGAACGGGGTGCACTCTTTCGCGATGTCGGCCCAGTCGGGTCGACTCCTGGGAGCGTGACTGACATCCCCGACGCTCGGCACGAATGATCGCGCGGGTCGATGTTCGCCTCGACAGCCCGTTCTCCGGGATCGTGTTCGCGAAGATCATCTTCTCGCGCCCGGGGTGGGCAAGGCCATTCACGACACAGTGCTGTCGTGGAGCGCCGGGAAACGACCACCACCTGGTCACGGCAACACAGAACGGGACCGGGGAATCGCTTGGGCAATCCCGCCCGATCTGTGCTACAATCCCTGCGCAGAGGCGCCGTCCCCGGCCGGGGACGGCGCGGAGTGCCACGGGACACACGCTGAAAACAAGGGAAGACACAGCCGCCGCACGGCAGGAGCTGGCGGGCCCGGCCGGGATGCCGGCGCCGGTCATCGATGACCGCGCCGACAGGGCACCACCCGGGGACAACGGCGCCGACCAGGAGGCGGTGGCGCGCGTGAACGCGGCACGCGTGCGCCTGTTCGGGAGAATAAACCCAAGCCTGATCGAGGCGGGCAAGCTGGGCGAACGCCTGCGGGATCTCAGGGAGAAGCGGGGAAGAAGTCGGCAGGCGGTGGCCAAGGCCCTCGGCCTGCCACGCACGGTTGTGGCCGACATGGAAAGCGGCGCCCGGTCGGTGTCGGATCCCGAGATCAGGAAGCTCGCCGAGTTCTACGGTTGCCCGTTCTCGTCCTTTTTCTACCCTGAGCGGGAGCTGCGGAAGGAGGAGGTGTTCCTGGCGGTGAGCCGGGCCTGTCCCGAGCTGAAGCCCACGAGGAAAATCGGGGCCGACATGCGACGGGTCCTGGACTTTCTCGAGATCGGCATGTGCCTGCGGCGGTTCCTTGGGCGGGTGCCCGGCCCGGCGGTCCCCGACTATGCGGCACAGGTGGAGAACGCCGGCGCGGCCATCCGGCAAGGCGAGACCGTCGCCCGGGAAGAGCGCCGCCGGCTTGGCCTCGGCCACGGACCGCTTCCCGACATCGCGGAGCTCATCGTATCCCAGGGCGTATGGTCTTCCGACATCGACCTCCCCACGGGTCTTTCCGGCCTGTTCGTGAACCATCCGTCCATCGAGATGGCCGTCCTTGTCAGAAGCCGGGACCACCCGGTGCGCAGGCGGTTTTCCGCCGCCCATGAGTACGCGCATGCGCTGTTCGACCGCGGCGAGACCGCGATGGTGACGCGAGGGGAGAACTCGTCCGAGCCCGTGGAAGTGCGCGCGAACGCCTTTGCTGCCACCTTCCTGATGCCCGGGGAGGGCGTTGCCGAGTGGCTGGCACAGAACCACAAGGGGCAATCCGGCCATCGCTCGCACGCCGTGCTCGACGCGACGACCGACTCGCCGATCCGGGTCGGGGTCCGTCTCCGGCGGACCTCCCAGGCGATCACCTGCCAGGACGTCGCCATGATCGCCTGTCACTTCGGCGTCAGCTACACGGCGGCTGTCTGGCGCCTGAGAAACCTCCGCCATGTCAGCGATGGCGAGGCGGAGGCCCTCATGTCCCGAAAGGAGATTGGGGCCACGCACCTGAAGATGGTGGGCCGCGACGGGTTCTCGGATGGGAAGCCCCGACCGCTCGGGTCGGCGCTCACTGAGCAGTTGGTCTATTTGGCGGTCGAGGCGTTCCGCCAAGGGTTGATCACCCAAGGTCGCCTCGGCAATATCGGGCGAGACATCGGAGTCGAGGGTCCCGCCCTTTTTCGGGTGGCCTTCGGGGCGCGCCCAGACTATGAAAGACCTCGGGCATGACGACGGCAGGCATCGCGATCGACACGTCCGCGCTGATCAACTTTCTTGTGATTGACAGGGCCCGCCTGCTTGGCGGGCATCCGTCCACCTTCTTTGTGACCAGCTAGGTTGAGGGGGAGGTGCTTTACTATGACCACAGGCGCCGCCTCTCGGTGGCCTTCAGGGAGGGGCATCTCGCCCGGCATCCGACCGAGGGCCTGAGGGAGTCAAGCCCCCTTTTTTCGGAATTGACCGAGGATGTTGGCCTGGGAGAAGGGGAAAGCTCGGCGATCGCGGTTGCGGCCGAGAGGAAATGGTCAGTGGCCACGGACGACGGGGATGCGATCAGGTATGTGAAACAACGAAACCTGAATCTTCCGATCATCACGACGTGGGGCCTCTTCCGGGAATTTGTGGCCGCCAGCGTGTTGACAGAACGAGAGGCGCGAGATCTGTATGCCGAGTCCGGGATGAAATGACACCGGTCACCTGCGGCCACCGGGGCCCTTGTCGACACGTGCGCGCCACGTGCGCGGAAGTTCTGACAGCGCCAGGACGAGTAGGCTGTCAGCCAACAGGTTGCCCTCTTTCCTGATGTCAGCCCGGACGGGCTGTTTCCGGGGGCGTGACTGATATCCCCGGTGCCCGGCGCGAGAATCGGACCTGCCGGGACGATCTCCCGCGGGAACTGCGCGCCGTGCCCCGTGTCGCTTGGCGTCCCGGGGGCGGCAAGGCCGTCTCGGCATGGCGCCGACGCGGAGCGCCGGGGAACGCTCGTCGTCCGGTCGCGGTGGTCGGGATGGGGCCGGGGATTTGCCCGGACAATCTCGTCGGACGGGGCGGATCGTCCGATCTGTGTTACAATCCTTGCCAGAGGTGCCGTTCCCGACCGGGGGCGGCGCGGGACGCCATGGGACACACGCGAAAAACAAGGGAAGACACAGCCTCCGCGCGGCGGAGGCCGGCGGGGCCGGCCGGGAAAGCGGCGCCGGTCCCCGCTGACCACACCGACAGGATGCCGTCCGGGGACACCGGCGCGAACCTGGGAGGGTTGGCGCGCTTGGAGAAGGCGGTTGAGCGTGTGCTCGGGAAAAGAACGCCAAGCCTAATCGAGTCAGGCAAGCTGGGGGAACGCCTGCGTGATCTCCGGAAGAAGTGGGGAAGAAGCCAACAGGCCGTGGCCAAGGCCTTGGGCCTGCCGCGCACGGCCGTGGCCGACATGGAAAGCGGCGTCCGGTCGGTGTCGGGACCGGAGCTCGGGAAACTTGCCAAGTTCTACGACTGTCCGTTCTCATCCTTCCACTATCCGAAGCGGGAGCTGCGGAAGGAGGAAGTGTTCTTGGCGGTCAGCCGGGCCTGCCCCGAGATGAAGCCCACGAGGAAAGTCGGGGCCGACATGCGGCGGGTCTTGGACCTTCTCGATATCGGCATGGATTTGCGACGGTTCCTTGGGCAGGTGTCCGGTCCGACGGTCCCCGACTATGCGACGCGGGTGGAGAGCGCCGGCGCGGCCATCCGGCACGGCGAGACCGTCGCCCGGGAAGAGCGCCGTCGGCTTGGTCTC
>CAZZIL010000117.1:0-2788 GCA_964654265.1 uncultured Gammaproteobacteria bacterium
GGAAGGTGAACGGCTCCCCGTCGCGCGCGCGCAAGCGCGGCACGCGCACCGGCACCGACCCGCACACCGTCAGCAGGTCGCGCTCCTGGTGGTAGCCGTTGCGGATCACCGCCGGGCGGCCGTCCGCCAACCGGCGCTCCCGCAACATCTCCTGGATCACCGCGCACTCCTCCCGCAACGCGTCCGCGAGCAGGCCGATGACGTTCACGCGCACCAACTCCGTCAGCGCGCTCCGCGCGATCATCGACGCCGTCTCCAGCGGGTGCCGCTTCTTCTTGCACTTGCTCATCCTGTCCTCCTTACTGGTGTTGGATGTGGTTCGGTCTCCCGGAAGGCGCCGGCCGGCCCCCAAGGCCCTGAACACAACTTCCGATCATAACCCCGACCTTGAGAGGAAGAGCTCACCGTAGCTGCGCTCGCCCGCGCCCGCCGCGGGGTCGCGCAACACCGTTCCCGCCCCGGGCATGCCGGCATTCACGCCATAGCCGGGTCTGCTGGCGCGCGGGCACACCCGGGCAGGCAGGTCATCCCCACTTTTTCTGGGTCTCTGGGCATGGTTGGGATGGCCTGTTTGCCCCGGGCGCCGCGAATCACCGCACGATCGCCTTTCCCAAAAACCTGGAATAGGTGCCGTGCAGGTGCGGGTCCCAGTACGCCCCGACGCGAAACTCCCATGTGACAGTGCCATCGGAGAGGAACCCTTCCCTGTCGGATTCGGGGATTGCGTCAACGGGGACGCTTGCGTACCTCTTTGAATCAACATAAAGGACCAGGCACAGGTTGGCGGCCTTCAGGTACTCGTGGAGAAACGGCGACTTGACGCTGACCGTGTCCGGCGTGACACGGGCGACCTCAGTCCGCTCGCACCCGTCCCCTATCTGGCAAAACACTCTTTGGTCCTTGTCCGCCGGATCGGGTATCTCCGCCAGGTTGTGGTGAAGCCGGAAGTCCTCGGCCAACTCAAGATACTCGGGGCGCGATCCCGAGAACGTCCGGAGCAAAATTATGGGACGCATCCCTCCGTGGTTCCCGTACCTGTGGTAGGTTGGCTTCTCGGTTCCGTTCCCCCAAGAAAACCCCGGTCTCCCATGGTTGGGCTGCATGTCCCACTGGCAGTCCCTCATCAGCTCCGGCACCTTGTCGGGTGGCGCCAGCGCCGACGAGGATTCGAAAAGCGCCGACTCGTCGGCCGCCCTCCGGTAGAGTGTGGTCCACCCGTCACGGACCAGGCACTTCGGGTAGTCGGCGACCAGGTCTTTCTGGGAAAGGTAGCCGAGGCTCTCGGCGATGTTCATTTTGCCGCCTCCGTGATGCGGGTTGGCTTGCCGCACGGCACTCTCACAGAGGCCAGTGGTCGCCCCGACGCAGGCGGGTCGGCCTTGTCGAGCACCCATGCTTGGCAAGGTACTCGTTCATCGCATGGTTCACCAACCGGCCACCGCACTCGACCCAGGCAAGCCGTCGGCCGTATCGGTCGTAGTCCACGAAGTCAACCTGCACGGCCCTGCTTGCCAGTAGCTGGGCCAGGTGCCTCCGTGCCTCCCTACCCAAGTGGTCGTGGATTGCCGACGCGTTCACGTTCAGCAACCGGACAGGGCCTCCCATGCTCGCCGTCTCAAACGTGTCGCCATCGACGACCCGCCTGACCAGCTCGGTGCTCTCCATGCCAGCCTCCAAGGACAAACGTTGGCGGCAGTATACAGTGGCCGCCACCCCCTGTCAAGTGTTCGCGGCCCCGCCGGGGTTGGTTGGTCCCGGCCGTTGCCGGTCTCGGCACCGGGCTTGCGACGGCAGCGCCGGGTCCGGCCGCGTCGCGGGATCGGTTGCGGGTGTGGCAACGGCGATGGCAGGGTGGCCGTTGATCCTGGGCGGACGGGCGGCAGGCGCCGCGGGCGAGACCCGGGAAACTGAAGCCAGTCTCGGGGGTGGCAAGCCGTGCGCCCCCAGGACACGGGACGGGTCGGCGAGTGACTGTCGCATCGGCCCCTGGCCCGCGCCGCGCCCGCCGAAACGGGATGCCCGTGGCGCACGCACGCGGGACAAATCCCCCCGGACGGGCCTCGTTGCGCGCGGCCGAAACGGACTTCCTGCGCAAGACGCGGCCCGGTCTCTCCGCGGGGGCTATCGGCGGGAGGCCCGGCTCGGTGGCGGTTCCTTCTCGCCTTTCATGACCGCCACCGCCTCCCGCAACGTTTTCTCGGAGACGAAGTTCTCGCTGTCGTACCTGATCGCGCTGTTTCTCTCCGGGACGCAGACGGAGCACCACGCGGTGCCGTCTCTGTGGCGCACCACCATGATCGAGCGCCCATACTCGGGCCCTGCATGGATCATCATGTCCCCCAAGTCGGACGGGTCCACGTCGTACCGGTAGGGATATATCCCGTAAAGCTGCCGCAACAGTACCTCAGTGTCCTTCAGCATCTCCGGGGAAGGGACCGGAAAGCCGTCCTCCCGCGCCGAGGCTTCCGCCTCACTGAGTTCCTGCAGGGCACCCGCCAAGTCTTCGGGGGTTTCCGGGCCGGGTTCTCCCGCGGCCGGTCCGGGGATGGCCGTTTCCCCGAGTTTGGGCGGCGGGTTCGGGTCCGGGGCATCAGTGTCCGTCGGCGTGCCCGTTGTGAGAACAGCAGGCTGTCGGACTTACCCCCCCCCCCCCCGGCGGATCATCAGTTCGGTGTGTCGCCAGGCGGGTGTCTCTGCGGGTTCGTGCCCTTGGGCGGGGTCGGCACCAGACGGGGGTGTGTGTGATTTGTGACACAACGCGGCCCCGACTTGGGGGGTTGGCGCGTCA
>CAZZIL010000118.1:0-2211 GCA_964654265.1 uncultured Gammaproteobacteria bacterium
GGAGCAGGTCATCCAAGCCAGCCTGAAGCGCGCCGTGCCCGGCACCGGGCAACTCCGGGACCTCGGCCGCTTTCTCGGCCGGCCGTAGCGCCGACCTCGCCAAGCGCGCACGGGAACCGTGGGTGTCACGCCAGGCGCGCGCGACTATCCCGCGGCCGGGCGCGGTCACTCGTGTCACAACCGACCCCCGTCCGACCGGTTCGGCACCAGAGTGGGTCTGCCGCTCCGTGCCGGGCAGGCACTCCGCTCACGCGCGACATCCCGGCACGACCGACCGCTGGGAGCAGGTGGTGCAGCGGGTTCGCCACCCCCGCTCACCGCCAAAGGGGCCTTCCCGCAGCCCGCCGGGAAGCCCCGGGGGTGTGACCGTCATTCGTCGGACATGCGGTTTTTCGTTGCGAAAAACGCCCGTAAAAGGTCACTTTCCCCGTGTTTTCGTGTAGAATATGGGTGAACGCCATGCCATACCGAATATTCGTCAGCGGCGCCCAGGCCGAGTTCGCAAAAGAGCGTGCCGCCCTGCGCAACCACGTCCTCACGCACGAGGTGTTGAGGCGTCTCTTCGATGTGTTCCCGCCTGAGGACACCGCCGCGACGGACCGGAATTTCCCCACGTCGTCCCCGGATGAGATCGGGGAGTCCGACATCTACGTTCGCTTGGCGGACCGGGACTGCGACACCAAGGGCGGACCAGACGTCTCTCCGCCCAACCGGGAGTCCATGCCCCCACCCCGAAAGGGGTTGCGTCGCCTAGTGTTCCTGAAGAAAACAGGCGCGGACGATCGCGACCAGGAAACGCCGGTCCTGGCTGGCGATGCGCAAAAGGGGCTGGTTCAGAAAACGTTCGGCAACACCGAGGACCTCGTGGAAAAGTTCGGTCGCGCACTGATTAACTTCTTGGGGGAACGGTTGCCCCGCGCCGAAGAGTTCGCCGCAACCGCCTGCTGGGAGGCGACATTGGACGACCTGGACCCCGTGAAGATGGCGCAGTTCGCGCGAACCGCGCGCTTCCAGGGAGGCCCGGTTCTTCCTGACGACATTCCTCCCGAGCGGCTTCTCGCGCGCCTCGACCTGTTGCACGACGGCCATCCGACCAACGCGGCGATTCTGCTGTTCGGGAAAACTCCCCAGAGATTCCTGCCCAACTCCGAGGTCAGGTGCCTTCACTTCCACGGGACCGTCCCCACCAGGCCGATTGCCTCCAACCAGGCTTGCTCGGGGACAGTGTCCGAGCTTGTCGACCAGGCGGTCGATTTTGTCCTTGCGAAGACCCACCGCATGCCCGACACCGGGGAGGGGGGCGCCCACGCACCCGGGAGCCACGAAATCCCGAGGGAGGTCGTGACCGAGGCGATTGTCAACGCGGTGGCCCACCGGGACTACACGACCACTGACAGCGTGCAGGTGATGCTCCTCGCCGACAGGCTGGTGGTGCTCAACTCAGGCACCCTTCCCGCGGACCTCACGCCCGCGCGCCTCCGGGCCGGGCATGCCTCCCGCCCACGAAACCCGACCATTGCGCAGGCGTTGCTGTGGACCAACCTGGTTGAGCGGGCAGGGACAGGCACACAGGAAATGACTTCCCGGTGCGTCGAGGCCGGGTTGCCCGAGCCCGAGTTCGACTCGGAGGGGTTCTTCACCACCACCGTCTGGAGGTCGCCACGGAAAACCTGCAAGGTCACCGTGTGCAGTCGGGGGAGACCCATCGAAGGTGCCGACGTTCTGGTGGTGCCGTCCAGCGGAGAATCGGCCCGTGCGACAACAGACAGCGCCGGGACCGGGCACGCGAAGATTTTCTCCCCGGAGCTTCCGGCGACCGTCTTTGTCGCCCGACAGGGTGTTGCCGCATATTCCAGACACGGCTGGGTCCCTGCGAAAGGGGAGCTCACGGTGAGTCCGGACATGCTTCCATCTGGCGGGTCAGTCATCCTTCACGATCGTCAGGGCAGTCTGCCGGGACTCCGGGGCAGCCTGACGCTCACCGGGAAGCCCCGTGGCAGAATCCTCCTTCACGCGACCGGATTTTCCGTGGACGATGGGCTCGCGCAGCCAATCGACATCGACATCGGAAACGTGCGGCGCGTTGTCGACCAAGACGGAAGATGCGCGACTGTTCGGCTTGTCGCCATGGCCGGTGGGGCAGGCTTGATTCAGTATGAGATCCTGCCGGTGCGCAAGGATTCGCGAACTGGCATGCGGGACATCGAAGTG
>CAZZIL010000119.1:0-8713 GCA_964654265.1 uncultured Gammaproteobacteria bacterium
AGGCCCCACACCGGGAACGGCGACCGATCCAGCACGCCCTCGACCGCCGGAACCACGTGCGACGCCGCCACGCCCGCCACCGGCTCCACGCACACCCACCCGGTGTTGACGTCCGTCATGCACAGCGAGCGGATCAGCCGCCCCTCCATGCTGTCGCCGCAGTGCGCCACCGTGTCCAGCTCCATCAGCCCCGGCTCCGGGTCCTCCGGCCGCCGCGTGCTCACCTCCACCATGTGGCGAAGCATCCGCGAGCGCCGCGTCCCGCCGTTCTGCTTGCGCCGGTGCGCCCGGCGCCGGCTTGCCAGCCGACGCGTCATCTGGCGCGGGCTGATCTCCCGCAACTGACGAAGCACCTCGTCCGTGCAACCGTCCACGTGCTTGCGCACGTGCGGGAGGTAGAACTCCATCTGCGCCTTCAACCGCTCCGTCGAGGGGCGGCCCGCCAGCGCCCAGATCTCGTGAAGCACGCTGATCGTCTGCTCCGAGTACTTCTTCCCCCGGGGCTTGCGCTTCCCCGTGAACGCGACGCTGCGGCCGCCCAACAGCCGCAGCAGGCTCTTCCGGTGGTACCCCGTCACCTCCGCCAGCGCGTCCAGCTTGCGGCTCTTCCCCTTCCGATCCAACTTGCGATACTCCTTCACGTGACGGTCAAGACCCGCGTGAAAGTCGAAGCGCTTCGTCATCGTCTCGTCCCCCTGGTTGCCTGTCCGAGGCAACGAGGCTAACCGCTTCTTCGGCCCGCGAGTCAGGTAGCTTCTCCGATGGCCTGATGCCCTGTACTTCGGTAGCTTCTGAGGGGGCCGGACTCGCCCACCCAGTTTGATACAATCCCCCGCATGGACATCAGCGAGAAAATCCAGCAGCAGATCATCTCGAACCCGGTGATGCTGTACATGAAGGGGACCCCCCAGTTCCCGCAGTGCGGGTTCAGCGCGCTGGCGCTCGACATCCTTCGCCGTTGCGGGGTGAGGCGGCTCGGCACCGTCGACGTGCTGGCCGACGACGAGATCCGCCAGGGGATCAAGGACTACTCCAGCTGGCCGACGATCCCGCAACTCTACATCAACTCCGAGTTCATCGGCGGCGCCGACATCATGAAGGAGCTGTACGAGTCGCGGGAGCTGCAGGGGATGATCCCGGACGCGGCCAAGGAGGAGGAGCCGGCGGCCGGGTAGCCGCCGTCACTTGCCCCGGGCGATCTCCGCCCGGGCCCGCCTGATCGCCGCGCGGCAGTTCTTGGGGCTGGTCCCCCCGGCGTGCCGGCGCGAGGCGACCGCCCGGTCGAGCGCGAGCGCGGCCGCCGCCTCCGGGCCAAGCCGGTCGCTGAACCCGGCGAGCTCCGCCGCCGGCAGCTCGGAGAGTTCCCGGCCCGTCTCCTCGGCGTGGCGCACGATTTTGCTGACGGTCTCGTGGGCCTCCCGGAACGGCACGCCCTTTCGCACCAGGTGGTCCGCGAGCTCGGTCGCGGCGGCGTGTCCGCGGCCGGCGGCCGCGCGCATGCTCGCACGGTCCACCTCGATCGCCGGGAACATCGCCGCGAACACCCGCAGCGAATCCTTGAGGGTGTCGACGCTGTCGAACACGCGCTCCTTGTCCTCCTGGTTGTCACGGTTGTACGCGAGCGGCTGCGACTTCATCACGGTCAGGAGCGCGACGAGGTTGCCGAACACCCGGCCGCTCTTGCCGCGCGCGAGCTCCGGGATGTCCGGGTTGCGCTTCTGCGGCATGATCGACGACCCGGTCGAGAACGCGTCGCCGATGCGCACAAACCCGAGCGCCTGGCTGGACCAGAGCACGAGCTCCTCGCCGAGCCGCGACAGGTGCATCATGGCGACGGCCGCCGCCGAGCAGAACTCGACGAGGTGGTCGCGGTCCGAGACCGCGTCGACCGAGTTCTCGCACGGCCCGTCGAAGCCGAGGTGGCGCGCGACCTGCGCCGGGTCGATGTCGAACCCGGTCCCGGCGAGGGCGCACGCCCCCAGCGGCGAGCGGTTCATCCGGCGGCGGCAGTCGCGCAGCCGGCCCTGGTCGCGCGCGAGCATCCGGTCGTACGCCAGCAGGTGGTGGGCGAGCGTGATCGGCTGCGCCACCTGCAGGTGGGTGAACCCCGGCATCAGCGTCGACACGTGCCCCTCCGCCAGGTCGAGCAGCGCCGTCCTCAGGTCCGAGGACAGCGCCAGGATCTCGTCGATCTCTCCGCGCAGCCAGTGGCGGATGTCGGTCGCCACCTGGTCGTTTCGCGAGCGGGCGGTGTGCAGCATCTTCCCGGACTCGCCCGCCAGCTCGATCAGGCGGCGCTCGATGTTGCGGTGGACGTCCTCGTCCTCGGTGCGCCAGTCGAAGCGCCCGGCGCGCACCTCGCGCTCGATCGTGTCGAGGCCCGCCCGGATCCTCCGGTGGTCGGCGGCCCGGATGATCCTCCGCTCCGCCAGCATCCGGGCGTGCGCCCTGGAGCACTCCAGGTCCGACAGCGCCAGGCGCCGGTCGAACGAGACCGACTCCGAGTACTCGGCCGCGGTCCGGTCGGGACCCCCGGCGAAGCGGCCGGACCAGCCCTTCCTACTGCGCGTCGGCATCGTGCCGCATCCTGTCGAAGCCCCACGCGAGCAGGTCGTCGATCAGCCCGGAGGCGCCGGCCATCCTCGACCAGTTCACGAACGCGACGAAGATCACGTCCGGGTGTCCCGGGTGGTGGAGCAGCCCGGCGACGGATCGGGCGCCGCGCAGCGACCCGGTCTTCAGCCGGCCGTAGCCGGCGATCGGGCTCTTGCGCATCCGCTTCCTCAGCGTCCCGTCGTAGCCGATCACCGGGAACGACGAGAGGATCTCGTGCCGCCACCGGCCGTTCGCGGCGAGCAGGAGCAGCTCGGCGGCCTGCCGGGGCGTCGCCCGGACCTCACGGGAGAGTCCTGAGCCGTTGTCGATGTGGAAGCCGTCGACCCGGATGCCGTTCCCCCTCATCCATTCCGTGAGCGTCCGGCGGGAGCTCTCCAGGCTCTTGGGGGCGCCCTTCGGCGTCTCGCCGATGGCGAGGAACAGCTGTCGCGCCATCACGTTGTTGCTGAACTTGTTGATCCCCCTGATGATCTCGACGAGCGACTCCGACTCGTGGGTGACCAGGGTGCGGGCGTTGGCCGGGGTGCTCCCGGTGCGCAGGGACCCGGTGTGCTCCCCGCCCTCCTCGCGCCAGTACGCGCCGAACACCCCGGCCATGTAGTCGGTGTGCCCCATCAGGCTGACATGGAACGACTGCCGGCCGCAGCTCCTCGGGTAGCCGCCGACCAGCTCGACGGTCGCCGTGCTGCCGTTGACCCGGTAGAGCTCGGTGATCCTCGACCGCCAGTTGCTGCAGCGGCGGGAGTTCAGCTTGACCCGGTCGACCAGGCGGACCGCGTCGGTCGGGGGGTCCAGGTACAGCGAGACGCGATGCTCGCCGTGCACCGGGGAGAACACCACCTCGAACGTCTTGTAGTTGAGCAGCAGCGCGCTCGGTCCGACGTTGTACGGCTTGAGGCCGGCCCCGTCGAAGGCGTTCGGGTCGTGCGGCGGGACGTCGAAGTGCGCGTCGTCGAGCACGACGTCCCCGTCGATCTTGCGCACGCCCCGCCGCGCCAGCTCGCCGAGCAGCCCCTTGAAGTGCTCCTTGGTGAGGAAGGGGTCCCCCTCCCCCCGGATGTACAGGTTCCCCGAGAGCGTGCCGCCGGAGAGCGAGCCGTCGTGGAGGATGCGCGTCTTCCATCGGTGCTTGTAGCCCAGGATGTCGAGGCCGGCGACCGTCGTGAAGATCTTCGCGACCGACGCGATGTTGAAGTCCTGGTCGACGTTGAGCGCGGCCAGCGGCCGCCCGTCGGTGGTCGCGACCAGCAGGCCGACGCGCTCCGGCGGGAACCCACGCTTGCGGATGATCGACACCAGGTCGTCCGAGACGATGTCGTTGTACCCCAACCGGAAGCCGGCGTCGGCCGGGACGGCCGGCGCCGCCAGCGACACCAGGCAGGCAACCTGGGCGGCGCGGCGCAACGCCCGCCCGCTTGGGAGTCTCTTCAGCACTGTCGACCGTCGGTGGTTCGCACGCGCGATTCTATATCCGGGCGGCGGCGCGCCCCGGCTTACAATCGGGGCACACGCAAACACACGGGGGAATCCCATGGCGGACCTTCTCGCAAGGCGGATCGGCAGGATCAAGCCGTCCCCGACCGTCGCGGTCAGCACGCTGGCGAACCGGCTCAAGGCCGAGGGCCGCGACATCATCAACCTGGGGACCGGGGAGCCGGACTTCGACACCCCGGAGCACATCAAGGAGGCCGGGATCGCCGCGATCCGCGGCGGGCGGACCAACTACACCGCCGTCGCCGGGACGACGGAGCTGCGCGAGGCCGTCGTTGCCAAGCTCAAGGCGGACAACGGCCTGGAGTACTCGCCCGACCAGGTCGTCGCGTCGACCGGCGCGAAGGAGTGCCTGATCAACCTGATGCACGCCGTCGTCGACGACGGGGACGAGGTGCTGATCCCGGCGCCCTACTGGGTGTCCTACCCCGACATGGCGCTGCTGTGCGAGGGCGTCCCCAGGACGCTGGAGTGCCCCATGGAGCGCGGGTTCAAGCTGGACCCCGCCCAGCTGGAGGCGGCGATCACGCCGCGGTCGAAGCTGCTGGTGATCAACAGCCCGTCCAACCCGTCCGGCTGCGTCTACAGCGCCGACGAGCTCGGCGCGATCGCCGAGGTCGTGCGCCCGCACAGCCGGCTGGTCGTCTGCTCCGACGACATCTACGAGCACATCACCTACGGCGCGCCGTTCGTGAGCATCCTGAGCGTCGCGCCCGACCTGGGCGAGCGCACCGTCGTCGTCAACGGGGTGTCGAAGCTCTACGCGATGACCGGGTGGCGCCTCGGCTACGCCGCCGGCAGCCCCGAGATCGTCAAGGCGATGGCGAAGGTGCAGTCCCAGGGGACCACCTGCGCGTCCTCGATCTCGCAGGCGGCGGCGACCGAGGCGCTGCGCGCCGGGGCCAAGGGGACCGGGGAGATGCTTGAGGCGTTCCGGCGCCGGCGCGACATGGTGAGCTCCCGCCTGGCCGACATCCCCGGGGTCGAGGTCCCGCCGATCGACGGCGCCTTCTACGCGTTCCCGCGCGCGAGCGGCGCCATCGCCGCCCTGCACGACGCCGGGAAGCTGGAGGCCCCGACCGACGTCGCGCTGTGCACCCACATGCTTGAGAACGGGGGCGTCGCCGCCGTGCCGGGCTCCGCCTTCGGCGCGGAAGGTCATTTCAGGATCTCCTTCGCGGCGGCGGACAGCCTGCTGGAGGACGCGCTCGGCCGGATGGCCAAGGCGCTTGCGGCGTGAGGCGGGGACGGCCGCCCCGTCCCGGGGCGGCCAGCCTCCCGGGTCACTTCTCGAGGCGCCGGAACAGGACCGAGATCGGGAACGACAGCGCGAAGTAGAGCAGCGCGACGATCAGCCAGACCTCGAAGAACTGCCCGGAGGAGACCGACGCCTCCACGCCGGTGAACGTCAGCTCCTGGATCGAGATGACCGAGATGATCGACGAGTCCTTGATCAGCGTGATCACCTGTGAGGTGAGCGGCGGCGCCACCTTGCGCAGCGCCTGCGGCAGGACGATCAGCCGGAACACGCCGAGCGGGCGCAGGCCGAGGCTCAGGCCGGACTCCACCTGGCCCCTGGGCACCGACTGTATGCCCGCGCGGTAGATCTCGGCGACGTAGGCCGACTCGAACACCATCAGGCAGACCAGGCCGCTCAGGAAGTTCTCCAGCAACGCGGGGTTGCCGGCGACCACCCGGAACAGCGTGCTGTCGGAGAAGTTCTCCACGGCCCAGGCGTTCAGGTCCCATCCCCCCATGATCTGGTTGCTGATGAAGTAGTAGAAGACGAACATGAAGACCAGGGGGGGCATGTTGCGCAGCAGCTCGACGTAGGTGACGCCTAGGGCGCGCAGGGCCCGCGAAGGCAGCATGTGCAGCAGCGCGACCGGGAGCGCCAGCGCCAGCGCGCCGATCCCGCCAAGCACGGTCAACCGCACCGTGGTCGCCAGCCCCTCAAGGATCAGCCCCAGGCGCCAGTCGCCGTCGCCGTCGGAGTAGAACAGGAACGGGAACGCCCGTTCCCAGCGCCAGTTGTAGTCCATCTCGGTGCCGATCGCGCGCACCAGCCAGAGCAGCGCGCCGAGCGCGCCGAGCAGGAGGAGCACGTCGCCGCCGGAGAACCCGGGGGCGGACCGCGTCGCGGACGCCCGGCTCACCGCACCCTCCGCTTGAGGCGGGCCTCCCACCCGCGGATGAGGAAGGACGCCGCCGCCGAGAAGACGACGTAGATGGCGGCGACGACCAGCCACACCTCGAAGACCATGAAGGTCTCGTTGATCAGGTTGCGCGCCGCGTCGGTCAGGTCCCCCAAGGCGATGACCGTGACGATCGACGAGTGCTTGAACAGGTTGACGAACAGGTTGGTCAGCGGCGGCAGCACCACCGGCAACGCCTGCGGCAGGACGATCTTGCGGTACGTGAGGGAGCGCCCGAGGCCGAGCGACCGCGCCGCGTCGGACTGCCCGCGGTCGACCGAGTCGATCCCGCCGCGGAAGATCTCGGCGGCGAACGCGGACTCGTACAGCGCGAGCGCGAGCACCCCGGCCTCGAGCTGCCCGAGGCGCAGGACGTTCGACAGCATGAAGTAGAGGATGTACAGCTGGACCACCAGCGGCGTGTTGCGCATGATCTCGACGTAGACCCGCGACAGCAGGCGCGCGCTCACCAGCGGCGCGCGCGATGCCAGCGCGACCAGCAGCCCGCCGACGACGGTCGCCGCCGACGCCAGGAACGTCAGCTCCAGCGTGACCTCCAGGCCGCGCACCAGCGGACCGGGGACGATCTCCCCGTCGACCTCCCGGAAGAAGAAGGCCGGGATCCGGTTCCAGTGCCAGCTGTAGTCGAGCAACAGGGCCCCGCGCACCACGCCGTAGACGGCGAGCGACAGGAAGCACGCGAGCAGGAACGCCTCCCCGACCCGCCGGGGCAGGCTTCTTTGGCTTGGGTCGATCACGGGAGCAGCATGGCGGGCCGCACGGTCACCCCGGGAGACACCCGGGGCTCTCGGCGCGCCGGAGGGGATCTACCGTCTGGGACAGACGCGCCGGGCAGTCCGGCGCCCCTTCGGGGCGGCGCGAAAAGTCCGGCGACAAGGCGCAAAAGCCGGGCACTCCAGCTTGGCTTCCATCTTGCCGGGGCATTGTACCACAGCGACGTCCCCCGAGTCCGGGCTGGCGTGGTCCGTGACTCTTGGCAAGGCGTGCCAGCGGGAGGGTGGGCAAGCTGTGGCATCCCCGGGTCGCGTGGGGTTTTCCAGGCACTGCTCGCCCTTCGGGAGTGTCGCCGCGCGGGAGCGAGGGGGGGCACTCGCCCCGGTGTGTCGCATCGTTGCGGGTTCGCGGTCGCCTTGCGGCGCCCGGCGCTCTCTGGCGTGGCTCGCCATGGTGCGCCGCCATCGTGTCGCGTGCAACGCACCCCGGCGGCCCCGCGTCAGCGCGTCGACCTCGGCGGACAGGACGCTCGGTTTCGGGCCGTGCCGCGCGACGGCACGCGCGGGAACCGACACCGCGCAAGACCCGATCGCGCGCGACCACCCGTGGTCCCGGAAGGCGGAAGGACCGACCCGGAGCGCACGACCACCCTCGGCGAGCGCACACCAGCGCCAAGACACCCGGCAAGACCACCGAGTCATCGCGCCCGCGGCGATGATGCCCGACACGGCCGGGATGCAGGGGTGACGGTCCGGGCAGTCTCGGTGTCCCGGGCAGACAGGGATGCCGTTCGGTGCGCCAGCTGGGCGTGCGGCACTGCCTCGAAGACTCCCGACACGTGCGGCGGTGACAACGGCAGATCGGGCACCCCGGCCGGGTGCGAGCTTCGAACCCCTGCGCGCCCACTGGCGGCGTCCCCTGCCGGAGTGCCCAACGACCGGGCAACGCGGCAACACCGGCCGGCATGCCAACCAAGGTGCCCATCCCCGACAAGGCCAGCCCTGGCATGAGCCGTGCCCGAAGAGCCACGGGGGAGCACCACATCAGTCGCCCCACCCTGGCGCGCCTGCGCACCCCGCGTTCAGGGGGTCCCAAGGAACCCGAAACGCTGAAGGTGTGCACACTCGCTCGATGGGTTCCCCTTCCCTCTCGAATAGTGTATACTGTGTCCCGAGGGAGAGGCCCAAGGCATGACAGCGGGGATTCGGTGGGGGAGGCACCCGGCGGACCGGCGCGACACGCACCCCGGGTGCCTCTCACCAAACGCAAGCCATCCGCACCGTGCGTCACAGGATGGCAGGAGGTTCTCTTTGCCAGCACCTGATAGCCAGCACGGTGCCCGGCCAGTCACACAGCGAAGACGCATTGGGTGCACCCCCCGTCGGGTAGCGGTGCCGCGCGTGCATACAGGCGCTGCCGAAGTCAGACCCATTGCATGCACTGACGGGTCACCCCGGCACCGGCCGCCACGCGACGGGACCTCAACGGCGCTCGCAACCACCCTCCCCCGGCGACTGGCGGCGAGCGTAAGCTATCCGCGGGCAGAGGCGAGACCAGTGGCCGGGGGCACCCCTTGGCCCGGTGGCGGCGACTCCACGCGCAACGGACCACTCACGCCCGGTCACGAGAGGCAAACCCGTCCGCTGGCCGACATCGTCCGGTCGGTTGGCCGGGTG
>CAZZIL010000120.1:0-1681 GCA_964654265.1 uncultured Gammaproteobacteria bacterium
TCAGAAATCCGGTATCAGTTCCGACCAGCGTCCGACGGTTGAGCATCACCAGCCTCACGCACCCCCTTGCCGGCGCACCGGTTCTCATCAGCTCACGGAACGTCTCCGCCAAGGGTGACTCCTCGTTCTTGTCAATCCACCTCCACAGCCTGTCCTCGTTGATCGCCAGCAGGCATGCGATGTCCTCCGTGGGCTCCCCATCCCCGAACGGGTCGAGGAACTCCTTGAGGATCTCGTCAGGCAGGCGGTCTTCCCCCTCGGCCGCCGACACGTCGAGATTCATCCGCACCATCAGGCCGTCCGGCAGCGTCCCCTCGTGGATGTGCGCGGACGGCACCTTCCAGACGGCGCGGAGATCCGCCGCAATGTGCTGGAGCATGGAGGTCTTCCCGTCCCCGACGTTCCCGGAGACCACCAACAGGCGCACATCCCTGCGCCTGACGGCATCGGCCAGCTCCGGCTCCGCCCCAAAGGACACACGAGTCTTCCGCGCAAACTCGGAGTCGGCCCCGCGCGCCTCGTCGTTCCCGTGTCTCCCGCCAGGGTACGACCTCAGCAGGTCCGACAGCCACTGCACCTTGTTCTTTTTCCGCGGCCGGCTTCTCTCCTCAGGCGACACCGAGTCGAACCACTCCAGGACCGCGGCTGCCGATGCGAACCGCCGGTCAGGGTCGGGGTGCGTTGCCCGGTCAAGGAACTCCACCAGCCGGGGACAGCTGTCGCGGTCCAGTCCTTCCCAGTCGAGCGATGGGTCCGAGTTGGGCGAACTCCCCTGCCGGATCGGCACCCTCCCGAACACCACATGGAACAGGCTCGCGGCAAGCGAGAAGACGTCGTCCGCCGGCTTTGCGAGGTGCTTCGACCGCGACGCGACGCTGTACCGGGGATCGCTCTGGGGAGCGCGCGCATCGAGGGCGGTGACGTTGTCGAGTCCCGACAGGACGACCTTGTCGCCGCTGGCGATCATGCACGCCGGCGTGACGTCCCCGTGAACGAGACCGTTGTCGTGCATCGCCCGCAGTCCCTCGCATACGTGGCGCAACCACTCCAGCGCCCTCTGCTCGCAGTGGGGGCGGCGCTCGCCTCCCGTCGGCGACGGGTCGCCGCCGATCAGCAGGTCCATGGAGCAACCCTCCACCCACGACAGCACCGAGGTGAGCCGGTTGTCCTCCCACCCTGCAATGACCTCCTCGACCGCCTGAAGCGACGGGTGCGCAGGGAGGCACCGTTTCGCCAAGGCGTGGGCCTTCCCAACGATCTCCCCGAGGGGCTCCGAGAAGCAGACCCTCCCGACGCGAAGATGCCGCTCCTCGCCCCTGTCAAGCCGCACCACCTTCAACTCCCCGGAGTCGTCATCCAGCCCAAGGGACCCAACGACCTTGTGATCGGTCCCGTTGGCATCAACCACTTGGCCAGCCGCCCAGTGACGGGAAGGCGGCAGGAGGTCCGTGTCGCTTGGCCGGATCCTCCAGGCCCTCTTGATCGCCGACTGCAGGGTTTTCTTGTCGGTGATCTCCGGCTCCCCCTGGGAGTCTTCGCAACACAGGTGGCCGTTCCACAGTTCCCACGCGATCTGGTCCGGACTCGGACCAGCCACCCCGGTTTCGGCACCCCGGACAATCCCCAACCCCGAGAGGATCGGGACGTTCCCAGCCCCCACGAGAATGGTCTGCGCGGTGAG
>CAZZIL010000121.1:0-2083 GCA_964654265.1 uncultured Gammaproteobacteria bacterium
GTAGTCCAGGCACAGCAGCGCCTGCAGCCCCGGCGCGTCGTGGGAGTACGTGCCGTCCGTGTGCGGCTTGATGTCGAGCGGCGTCGACGCCGTGTCGGCGATCTTGCCGTCCGCGCTGAACTCCCAGAGGGTCCCGAACAGTGTCGTGCGCAGGTAGCCGATCCGCCCCATGACGTCGCGCACCGACTCCGGGCGCAACGGCATCCCGGTCACCAGGACCAGCCCGTCGCGGCGGACTGCCGCGAGCATGTCGCGCAGCGCGCCGTCCTGGGCGGTGACCGCGTCGTGGCCGATCCGCTCCGGTTTGTCCGCCGCCGCCGCGCCGTCCCAGGGGACCTGCCCGTCGCTCGTCACGTCGTACAGGTCGTCCGGCGCCCCGACCGCCGCGAGGTAGCCGGCGGTGTAGCGGACCTGCGCGGGGCGGTCCCCCCAACGCAGGAACAGCGTCGCGCCGTCGTCCCGGATCTCGGCCTCGGCCGGTCCCGGGTCCCCGATGCCGAAGGTCTCAAGCAGGCGTTGCTTGGTCTGCGGGTGGAAGCTCTCCGGGTCCTGCGAGTGGTCCCTCAGCCACAGCCAGCTGAAGGTGCGCTCGCGCGGGCCGAAGCTGACGCGCAACGCCTCGGGGTCGGATGTCACGCTCTGGATACGGTCGGTCATTGCTCCTCCTGCCGCGCCCAAGGCCGGGCGCGCACGGAATCGTACCACAGTGCGCCCGGCCCGAACCGGGGACACACGCCCGCGCGCGGAGAGGAGCTGATCCCGGACGGGCCGGCAAAGGCGGCGGGCTGTCACCGCAAACGCCCGGTCGGCCCGGCGTGCGTGCGCGAAGGCCCGTCCGCGAAGGGGCGGGAGTCCCGCAAGCCGAGGCGCGCGGGACAGGTAGCGGGTGGGACGCCCGCATCCGGCAGCCGGCGAGCCGCTCCTCGGCGGGGCGCCGTGCGGCGTGCCCGGAGGGGGCGGCGTCGGACGCTGGCCGCGGCGGGCACGACCGGATGGGTGTGCGCGACCCCGGCGTTTGGCGCCTCGGCGCCACACGCGGCGGGCACGCTGCCGCTGCGCCCACCCGGATCCCGCTCACGGTGCGGGGAATCCACCGTGACGGCGGGAGCGGACACACTGGGCGGACGCGCCGAGCCGCGTCCGGGGTGTGCTACGATACACGCGTGAACTTGGCTGACATGGAGATTGAGCCGCTGGCGGGAACGTTGCGGCCGTGGAATCGCGACGGGCACGCCGTTGTCGAGGCGGACTTCGTGTTGCACCTTGACTCGGCCCCCACACGGGATGAGGTGCGGGAGCTCATTGATCTCCACCCCAAACTGCAGCCCGATTACCCGGGGAGGCAGGTCACCCCGGAGGGAGGGTCGGACGCTCCCCCCCGCGGGAATCCGCCGCCCCCCAAGTGTGTCTTTGGCCTGACAGGGCCGGACGGCGACCTCGTGAGGGACATAGGGATCGGGACGCGCCCGGGAAACGACCACGTGCTGGAGGTGCGCCGGCGCGACTACCGGGACTGGGAAACGACCTGGGGAACGGAAACGCTGCTTGCCCTGGGGCATGTGCTGCCGGTTTTCCTGAGGCGGGCCCGCGTCCAGAAGGTTGGGTTGCGGTTCCACCACCGGTTTGTGTGGGAGGGGGATCTCGATGAGTTCGAGGCGGACATGGTGCTGGACAAGGACACGCCGTATCTGCCGAGGAACGTCTTCTCCATCTCGGATGGGTGGCACTGCCTCCACGGGTACTTCGGGCAGATGAGGGGACAGGAGCGGTCGCACCCGATGCTGAGCGTGGTCGAGGTCGACGTGCGCATTTCGGACCCCGTGGCGGAACGCAGGGCCCTGTGGGCCACCGTCATCACCACGCAAACCGCGCGCATCGACGTGGAGATGGGAGACGACGGTTCGCTCGCCCCGGCGCCGAGATGGGGGCAGGGGCGCGCGCAAGAGAGGACCGGCGCACTCGTGGAGGACCTGCGCAGAGAGGGCACGAGCCTGCTCAGGCAGGTGTTCCACAGGGGTCTGCTCGGCAAGCTTGGGCTGCGGCAGGAGGGGAGGTGAGCGCACTTGGGCCACCGGGGCAGGAG
>CAZZIL010000122.1:0-12551 GCA_964654265.1 uncultured Gammaproteobacteria bacterium
CCATCACCGGGTCGTCGACCAGCCCCTCCTCGACCATCCGGTTGACGAACACCAGGTGGCCGGTGTCGAACACCTCGAGCTCCGGGCGCACGCCGAGCTCGCGGATGCGCGCCGCCGCGCCGGGGTCCCCGGGAGGGGGCCGGCCTGGGTCCCCCGGCGGGTCGCCCCCGCCTGTCCGCCTCGCGGGCGCGGACATCCGCCGTTGTGGTAGTCTAGCGTGCCAGGGGGTCGGCGGGACGGCCGCCGGCGGCAGGAGGGCTCGCATGAACTTCGAGGCATTCATCACGTGCGCGGTGACCGGGTCCGGCGACACCGCGGACAGGCACCCCGACCTTCCGGTCACCCCGGCGCAGATCGCGCACGCGGCGGTCGAGTCGGCGAGGGCGGGCGCGGCGATCGCGCACATCCACGTGCGCGAGCCGGGGAGCGGCAAGCCGGCGCGGGATCCCGACCTGTACGCCGAGGTGGTGGACCGGGTGCGCGACAGCGGCGTCGACGTGGCGCTCAACCTGACGACCGGGATGGGCGGCGACGTCGTCTTCGGCGACGGCGAGTCGCCCCTGCCGCTTGCCGGGGGGACCGACATGATCGGCCCGCTGGAGCGCCTGGCGGCGGTCGAGCGGCTGCGCCCGGAGATCTGCACGCTCGACTGCGGCTCCATGAACTTCGGCGAGGGCAACTACGTCATGGCGAACACCCCGGTGATGCTTCGCGCGGCGGCGGCGCGCATCCGCGAGCTCGGCGTGCGCCCGGAGCTCGAGGTGTTTGACACCGGCCACCTGGTGTTCGTCAACCGGATGGTCGAGGAGGGGCTGGTCGACGACCCGGTGATGGTGCAGCTGTGCATGGGGATCCCCTATGGCGCGCCGGACGACCCGTCGACGCTGCTCGCGATGGTGAACCGCCTGCCCAAGGGGGCGGTGTGGTCCGCGTTCTCGCTTGGGCGGATGCAGCTGCCGTACGTCGCGATGGCGGCGCTCGCCGGCGGCAACGTCCGCGTCGGGCTGGAGGACAACCTGATGCTGTCGCGCGGGGTGCACGCGAGCAACGCCCAGCTGGTGGAGCGGGCCGTGGCGATCCTGTCGGCGATGAACGTGAGGATCCTCGGCCCGGCCGAGGTGCGCGAGCGGCTGCGGCTGGAAAGGCGGTGGTGACGGCGTGACCGAGACTGGCAAGGTCGCGCTGCTTGGCGGCGGCGTGATCGGGTCCGGCTGGGCCGCCCGCCTGCTCATCAACGGCTTCAACGTCGCGGTGTGCGACCCGTCGCCGGACGCCGAGGGGCGCGCCCGGGCGGTGGTCGAGGACGCGCTGCGGGCCTACCGCGCGCTGACGCTGGCGCCGGTGGACCTGAGGGGGGAGCTGTCCTTCACCGCGGACCTGGCCGAGGCGGTCGGCGGCGCGGTGTTTGTCCAGGAGAGCGCCCCGGAATCGGCGGAGCTGAAGCGCCGGTTGCTGGCGGACGCAAGCCGGCTGGCCGGGGAGGATGTCGTCATCGCGTCCTCGACTTCGGGGCTGCTCCCGAGCGAATTGCAGGCGGACTGCGAGCGCCCGCAGCGGGTGTGCGTCGGCCACCCGTTCAACCCGGTCTACCTGATGCCGCTGGTCGAGGTTGTCGGGGGGGCGCTCACGTCGGAGGACACCCGGCGCCGCGCCGCCGCGTTCTACGGGCGGATCGGGATGCACCCGCTGGTCGTCCGCAAGGAGGTCGACGCGTTCATCGCCGACCGGCTGATGGAGTCGGTGTGGCGGGAGGCCCTGCACCTGGTCAACGACGGGGTGGCGACCGTCGATGAGATCGACCAGGCGATGTGCCACGGCCCCGGGCTGCGCTGGGCGTTCATGGGGGTGTTCATGGTCTACCGCCTGGGCGGCGGCGAGGGCGGCATGCGCCACTTCCTGGAGCAGTTCGGGCCGACGCTGAGACTCCCGTGGGCGCGCTTCGACGGGCCCGAGCTCGACGCCGGCCTCGCCGGGAAGATCGCGGAGCAGTCGGACCGCCAGTCGGGCGGGCGGTCGATCCGCGAGCTCGCGCGCCTGCGCGACGACTGCCTGGTGTCGGTGCTGCAGGGGCTGCGCACGCACGACTGGGCGGCGGGGTCGGTCTGTCGGCGCTACGAGGAGCGGCTGTACGAGGCGTCGCACCGGGACGTGATGGGCGGCGACGACGACCTGTCGCGGCCGCTGCGCCTGCACGAGGACCGCGTCCGGCCCGAGTGGGTCGACTACAACAACCACATGACGGAGAGCCGCTACCTTCAGGTGTTCGGGGACTCGACCGACGCGCTGCTGCGTTATGTCGGGATCGACGCCGACTACCACGGGCGCGGGCTCAGCTACTACACGGCGGAGACGCACATCTGCCACCTCGCCGAGATCTCGGGCGGCAAGCCCCTCTGTGCGACGACCCAGATCCTGGGCGTGGACGGGAAGCGGATCCACCTGTTCCACACCATCCTTGGCGGCGAGGACGGCGCCCCGCTGGCGACCGCCGAGATGGTGCTGCTGCACGTCGACACCCGGGCCGGCCGGACCTGCCCGGCGGACCCCGCCGTGCTCGGCCGCCTCGGCCGCATCGCCGACGCCCACGCCGGGCTGGAGCGGCCGGCCCAGGCGGGGCGCTCCGTCTCCATCGCCCGCAAGTCCGCCAAGGGCGGCGCGGGCGTGTAACGGGGTTGCGCGTGCCGGGCGACAGGCAGCCGGCCGGGCTGGACGTCCTGGTCACCGCCGGCGGGTCGGGGATCGGGCGGACGATCGCGACGATGGCGCGCGGGCGGGGCGACCGCGTCCATGTCGCCGACATCGACCGCGAGGCGCTGGGAAGCCTTGCCGGGGCCGACCCGGCGATCGGGACCACGTGCTGCGACGTCAGCGACGAGGCGCAGGTCGACGGGCTGTTCCGGGAGGTGGCCGACCGGCTGGGCGGGCTCGACGTCCTCGTCAACTGCGCCGGCATCGCCGGGCCGACCGCGCCGGTCGAGGAGGTCGCGCTTGCCGACTGGGAGCGCTGCGTCGCGGTCAACCTCGGCGGGACCTTCCTGTGCACGCGCCGGGCGCTGCCGATGATGCGCGCGCGCGGCGGCGGCTCGATTGTCAACCTGTCGTCGACCGCCGGGATCCACGGCTTCCCGAACCGGTCGCCGTACGCGGCGGCGAAGTGGGCCGTCGTCGGGTTCACCAAGACGGTCGCGATGGAGGCGGGCCCCTTCGGCATCCGCGCCAACGCGATCTGCCCGGGGAGCGTCGACGGGCCGCGCATGGACGGGGTGGTCGCCGCGCACGCGCGGCTGACGGGCGAGGCCGAGGCGGAGGTGCGCGCGCGCTACGAGTCCGCCGTCTCGCTGAGGTCGTTTGTGTCGGCCCGCGACGTCGCCGGGATGGCGCTGTTCCTCTCGTCGCCGGCGGGCGCGATGGTCAGCGGGCAGGCGCTCCCGGTCGACGGGCACACCGAGCGGATGTGACGGGCGGATGGACTTTGCGCTGACCGAGGAGCAGCGGATGCTGGCGGAGACCGCCCGCCGCTTCGTCGAGGAGACGCTCTACCCGCTGGAGCCCGAGGTGGAGCGCACCCGGAAGGTGCGGCCGGAGACGGTCGCCGAGATCCGGGCGCGATCCAAGGAGCTCGGGCTGTACGCGGCGAACATGCCGGAGGAGCTCGGCGGCGGCGGCCTCGACAAGGACACCGTGGCGATGTGCGTGCTCGACCGCGAGCTGGGGCGCGCGAGCATGGCGCTGCAGTACGTCGTCGCGCGGCCGAGCAACATCCTGCAGGCGTGCGTGGGCGACCAGCGCGAGCGCTACCTTCTCCCGTGCATCTCCGGGGAGAAGGCCGACTGCCTGGCGATGACCGAGCCCGGGGCGGGGTCCGACGTGCGCGCGATGTCGTGCCGGGCACAGCGCTCCGGCTCCGACTTCGTGATCAACGGCTCCAAGCACTTCATCAGCCACGCGGACCTCGCCGACTTCGTGATCCTGTTCGCCGCCACCGGCGTCGAGGACACCCCGCGCGGGCCGCGCAAGCGGATCACGTCGTTCCTGGTGGACAAGGGCGCCCCGGGGTTCTCCGTCCGCGACGGCTACACCAACGTCTCGCACCGCGGCTACCACAACTTCGTCCTGGAGTTCGACGACTGCCGGGTGCCGGCCGGGCAGGTGCTCGGCGAGGTCGACCGCGGCTTCGACGTCGCCAACGAGTGGCTGGCGGCGACCCGGCTGCAGGTCGCGGCGATCTGCCTGGGCCGTTGCGACCGGGCGATGGAGCTGGCGCTCGCCCACGCGGCGACGCGCCGGCAGTTCGGCCAGCCCATCGGGAAGTTCCAGGGGGTCGGGTTCAAACTCGCGGACATGGAGGCGCGCCGGCGCGCGGCGGAGCTGGTCACCTACCACGCCGCCTGGAAGCACGACCGCGGCGAGATGGGCGACGCCGACGCCGCCGTCGCCAAGCTGGTGTCGACCGAGACGCTGGCGTTCATCGCCGACGAGGCGCTGCAGATCCACGGCGGCATGGGGCTCATGGAGGACCTGCCGCTGGAGCGCATCTGGCGCGACGCCCGCATCGAGCGCATCTGGGAGGGCACCAGCGAGATCCAGCGGCTGATCATCTCCCGGTCGCTGCTGCGCCCCCTTGGCGGCTGAGCCCGCGGCCGGGCGGCGCGCCGCGCGCGTGCGCCGCCTGCTGGAGCCCGACAGCGTCGCGCTCGTCGGCGGCACGGAGGCCGCCCGGGTGGTCCGCCAGTGCCGCAAGACCGGGTTCGCCGGGGAGATCTGGCCGGTGAACCCCAACCGGGAGACGCTGGAGGGGATCCGCTGCTTCCCGTCGCTCTCGGCGCTGCCGCGCGCGCCGGACGCGGCGTTCGTCGCGATCCCGGCGGAGGCGACGGTCGGCTGCGTCGCCGAGCTGCGGGAAATGGGCGCCGGCGGCGCTGTCTGCTACGCCTCCGGGTTCGGCGAGATGGGCGCCGAGGGCGCCCGGCTGCAGGAGCGGCTCGCGGAGGCCGCCGGGGACCTCCCGGTGCTGGGGCCGAACTGCCACGGCTACCTCAACCTGCTCAGCGGCGCGGCGCTGTGGCCGGACCAGTTCGGCCACCGCAAGGTGGACCGGGGGGTCGCGATCGTCACCCAGAGCGGGAACATCGGCATCAGCCTGACGATGCAGCGGCGGGGACTGCCGCTCGCCTGGATGGTCACGCTCGGCAACCAGGTCTCCGTCGGGGTCGAGGAGTGCGTGTCCGCGGCGCTCGGCAACGCGTCGATCACCGCGGTCGGCGCCCACGTCGAGGCGCTGCGGGACCTCCCGCGGTTTGTCGAGGCCGCGGAGCTTGCGCGCCGGCTCGGCAAGCCGATCGTCGTGATCAAGGCCGGGCGCTCGGACGCCGGCGCGCGCATCGCGCTCGGCCACACGGCGTCGCTCGCCGGGGAGGCGGCGCTCTACGACGCGCTGTTCGAGCGCCTCGGCGTCGCCTGCGTGGCGGACCTCGAGACGTTCACGGAGACGCTGAAGCTGCTCGCGGCGTGCGGGACGGTCGGCGGCAACCGGATGGTCTCGCTCAGCTGCTCGGGGGGCGAGGCGTCGCTGATGGCGGACCTGGCGGAGACGACCGGGCTGGAGTTCCCCCGGCTGCCGGAGGCGCGCCGCGACGCGGTCGCCAGGGCGTTCGGCGGGAACGTCATCGTCGACAACCCCCTCGACTACCACACGCACATCTGGGGGGACAAGGGCCGGATGGTCCGATGCTTCTCGGAGATGCTCGCGGGCGACTTCGACTTCGCGTTCTTCGTGCTCGACTACCCGCGGGGGGACCAGTGCGACCAGGACCCGTGGAGGCTGGCGGTGGGGGCGTTCACCGAGGCCGCCGCGGCGACCGGGAGGAAGGCGGCGCTGGTCGCGACGCTCGCGGAGGGGATCCCGGAGGACATCGCCATCGGGCTGGCCGGGGAGGGGGTCGCCCCGCTGTGCGGGATGCCGCAGGCGCTGGCCGCGGTGGACGCGGCGCGCCGGGTCGGGGCCGCGTGGCGCGCGCCGCTCCCGCCGCCGGCGCCGCCGGCGCCGGGCGCGGAGCGGCGGACCGCCGCGGCCGGCACGGTCGCGGTCGACGAGTGGGAGGCCAAGCGCACGCTCGCCGCGGGCGGGCTGCGGGTCCCGGACGGGGCGGTGGCCGAGTCGGTCGGGGACGCCCTGGCGGCCGCGAGGGGGATCGGATACCCGGTGGCGGTGAAGGCGCTCTCGGCCGGGCTGGCGCACAAGACAGAGGCCGGCGCGGTGACGGTCGGCGTCGCCGGTGACGCGGCGCTGGAGAGGGAGGCCGCCCGCCTGCTCGGACGTTTCGGGAAGGTCCTGGTCGAGCGGACGGTCACCGGCGCGGCCGCCGAGCTGCTTGTCGGCGTCCGGCGCGACGCGCTGTTCGGCGACCACATGGTGGTCGCGGCCGGCGGGACGCTCGCCGAGCTGCTGGCGGACCGGCGGGTGCTGCTGTTCCCGGTCGACCGGGAACAGGTGCGCGCCGCCCTCGAGGGCCTGCGCGCCGCCCCGCTGCTGTCCGGGCACCGCGGCGCCCCGCCCGCCGACCTGGACGCCGCCGTCGACGCCGCGCTCGCGCTCGCGAGCCATCCCGGGTGGCTTGATGGCACAATTGCCGGGGCGGAGATCAACCCGTTGCTGGTGCTGCCGCGGGGCGGGGCCGCCGCGGGCGGCGCAGGCGCCTGGGTGGCGGACGCGCTGGTGCGGCTGGCGCCCGGCGGGGATGCCGGCGAAAAGGACAGGAGGGCATGCGACGATGGATGACACGGGGGTGAGGACGGAGCGGTCGGGCGCGGTGCTCGAGGTGACGCTGGACCGGCCGAAGGCGAACGCGATCGGGCAGGCGACGAGCCACCGGCTGGGCGAGGTGTTCGCGGGATTTCGCGACGACCCGGGGCTGTCGGTGGCGGTCGTCACCGGCGGCGGGGAGCGCTTCTTCTGCGCCGGCTGGGACCTGAAGGAGGCGGCGGAGGACGAGGGATACGACCCCGACTTCGGCGTCGGCGGCTTCGGCGGGCTGCAGGAGCTTCCGGGGCTGAACAAGCCGGTGGTGGCGGCGGTCAACGGGATGGCGCTCGGTGGCGGGTTCGAGCTGATGCTGTGCGCGGACATCATCGTCGCGGCGGACGACGTGCGCTTCGCGTTGCCGGAGATTCGCGCCGGGACCCTGGCGGACGCGGCGACATTGCGGCTTCCGCGCCGGGTTCCGCACCATGTCGCGATGGAGATGCTGCTGACCGGGCGCTGGATGGAGGTCGGCGAGGCGCACCGATGGGGGCTCGTCAACGAGGTCGTCGGCCGCGACCGGCTGATGGCGCGCGCCCGCGAGATCGCCGGGCGGCTCGCCCAGGGGCCGCCGCTGGTGTTCGCGGCGATCAAGGAGACCGTGCGCGAGACGGAGGGGGTGGCGTTCCCTGAGGCGCTCCGGCTGCTCAACGAAAAGGGCCTGCCGGCGGTGAGGACGCTCTACGAGAGCGAGGACATGAAGGAGGGGGCGCGCGCCTTCGCGGAGAAGCGCGACCCGGTGTGGAGGGGAAGATGAGCGTGTCGATCGCGGACGTCCGGGCGGCGCGCGACCGGATCGCCGGGGTGGCGATCCGGACGCCGCTGATCCCGTCGCCGCATCTCGGCCGGGTCGCGGGCCGCGAGTTCCTGCTGAAGCTGGAGAACACGCAGCCGACCGGGGCGTTCAAGCTGCGCGGGGCGGCGAGCGCGGTGCTGGCGCTCCCGGAGTCGGTCACCGGGGTCGCCTGCTGCTCGACCGGCAACCACGGGCGCGGGGTGGCACACGTCGCCCGGCAGCGCGGGCTGCTGGCGGTCGTCTGCATGTCGTCGCGCACGCCCGCGGTGAAGGTGGAGGGCATCCGCGCGCTCGGCGCCGAGGCGCGGATCGTGGGCGACAGCCAGGACGAGGCGTTGGTCGAGTGCCAAAGGCTGTGCGCCGCGGACGGCCTGGCCGAGATCTCGCCGTTCGACGACCCGCTGGTGATCGCCGGCCAAGGGACGATCGGCCTGGAGCTGGCGGAGGACCGCCCGGACATCGGGACGGTCTTGGTGCCGCTCTCCGGGGGAGGGCTCGCCGCCGGGGTCGCCCTCGCGGTGAAGTCGGCATGCCCCTCGGCCAAGGTGGTCGGGATCTCGATGGAGCGCGGCGCGGCGATGCACGCGTCGCTGCGCGCCGGCCACCCGGTCGAGGTGCGGGAGGAGACGACCCTTGCCGATTCGCTCGCCGGGGGGATCGGCCCCGACAACCGGCTGACGTTCGGGCTTTGCCGCGACCTTCTCGACGACGTCGTGCTCGTGGGCGAGGAGGAGATCTACCGGGCGATGCAGACGCTGTACTACGAGGACCGGATCATCGCGGAGGGCGCCTGCGTCGTCGGCATCGCGGCGCTGCAGGCGGGGAGGCTGTCGCTGGGCCCGGGCCCGGCGGCGACGATCATCACCGGGCGCAGCGTCGACATGGGGATGTTCACGCGCATCATCACCGGGCAGGACGTGACCATCGGCGACCTCACGGTCGAGGGGCGGTGCTATGGGGAGTGACGTCCGCGTCGTGACCGAGCGGGAGCTGCGCGAGGCGGTGCGGCTTGACCTCGACGCGGTCGATGTGGTCGAGCGGGCGTTCGCGGCGCTGGCCTCCGGGCAGGTGACCATGCCGCCAGTCCTCTCGATGGGGATTCCCTGCGCCAACGGCGAGGTCGATGTCAAGACCGCGCACATCCCCGGGGTCGGCAGCTTCGCGGTCAAGGTGAGCCCGGGGTTCTTCGACAACCCAAGGCTGGGGCTGCCGAGCCTCAACGGCCTGATGGTGGTGCTCTCCGCGCGGACGGGCCTGGTCGAGTCGGTGTTGCTTGACAACGGGCACCTGACGGCGGTGCGCACGGCGGCCGCCGGCGCGGTCGCCGCCCGGCACCTCGCCCCGGAGCGGGTCGACACCGCCGGGGTGATCGGCGCCGGCGCGCAGGCGCGGCTTCAGATCGAGGCGGCCCGGCTGGTCCGGCCCTTCGGCCACGTCTTGGTGTGGGGCCGGGACCTCGCGAGGGCGCGGGCGTGCGCGGAGGACATTGCGTCGTCGTTGCCGGTGGAGGCGCGCGTCGAGGCGGACCCGGCCCGGCTTGTCGCCGAGAGCCAGCTGGTGGTCACCGCGACCTCGGCGCGTGAGCCGGTGCTGCATGTCGAGTGGCTGCACCCCGGGCTGCACATCACGGCGATGGGGTCGGACCAGGCCGGGAAGAACGAGATCGACCCGCTGGTGCTCACGGCCGCGGACGCCTACGTCTGCGACAGCGTGGGCCAGTGCGAGCACATGGGCGAGCTGCGCGCGGCGACCGAGGCCGGGGTGTGGACGAGGGGTGTCCCCCCGGAGCTCGGCGAGGTGGTCACCCAGCTGGTGCCGGAGCGGCGCTCGGACCGGGACGTGACAGTCTGCGACCTGACCGGGACGGGCGCCCAGGACACCGCGATCGCCGCCCACGCGACCGCCCGGCTGGAGGCCTCAGGGAAAGGCCTGCTCGTCCGCCAGGGGTGAGGTCCCGGCGGCGCGCGGCGGTCACGCCTCGGTGACCTGCCGGCTGGCGCGCGCGAGCCAGTCCGGGAGAATCTCGACCCCCCATCCGGGCCGGTCGGGGATGGCGACCCTCCCGTCGCGGACGTCGGGTTCCCAGTCGTGGACGCCGTATTGCCACGGATAGTAGTCGGGCCCCTCGATCGACAGCTCGACGTACGGCCCGGCGTTGGGGATCGCGCCCATCAGGTGCAGCGTGAACACGGTCACCAGGGAGAGGTTCGCGGCGTGGGCGGTCACCGGCATGCCGGCCGCCTCGGCCATCCGCGCGACGCGGAGGAACCGGTCGGCGCCGCCGACGTAGCACACGTCGGGCTGCGCGACGTCCATCGTGCGGCTGTCGATGAGGAACTTCCACAGCGCGAGGTTGTTGTCCTGCTCGCCCCCGGCGACGTCCAGGTCCAGCGCGTCCTTGACGGCGCGGGTCCAGTCCGGGCGCCAGTAGGGGCACGGCTCCTCGAAGTGGCACACGCCGTTGTCCTCCAGGACGCGCCCGAGCGCGATCGCCCGTTCGGGCGAGTAGCAGCTGTTGGCGTCGACAAGCAGGTCGGCGCCGTCGCCGAGCGCGCGGCGGACAGCCGGGACGATCGCCTCGGAACGCCCCGGCCACTCGTCCCGGTCGCGCCCGCACTCGGAGCCGACGCGGAACTTGAAGGCGTCGAAGCCGTGGCGGTCGCGCAGGCGCACGAACCGCTCCGCCTCCTCCTCCGGGCGGATGTCCCGCCTCATGCTCGACGCGTAGACGCGCAGCGGGCGGGGGGAGCCGCCAAGCAGCTCGCAGACACTCTGCCCGCGCAGGCGCCCGTGCAGATCCCACAGCGCGGTGTCGAGCCCGGCGAGCGCCCGGCACAGGTGCGACCCCGGGAACTTGTGCTCGCGCTCGCAGACCCGGTCCAGCAGGTCGCCGATGCCGTCGGGCGACGGCACGTCCGCGCCGACGGCCCACGGCGCGACTTGGCGGTGGAACACCGTCGCCGAGATGTCGGGGTGGTAGGTCGACAGCTGCCCCCAACCCTCGGCGCCGTTGTCGGCGGTCACCCGGGTGATTCCGACCTCCTGGGCGCAGAACGTCTCGAGGGCCCGGATCCTCATCGCGCGGGACGGCGTCCCCGCGTCATTCGGGGAACTCGATCACGTGGCGCAGGCCGGAGGACTCGCGCGCGCGCGCGACGGATTCGTTGATCCGCTCCAGCGGCGCGCGCGAGGAGACCAGGTCGTCGAGCCTCAGCCGCCCGGCCTGGATCAGGCGGAACAGCCGCGGCGCGTCGACGCGCAGCCGGGAGCCGCCCATCTTGCACCCGAGGAACCGCTGGTGCCGGTCCGAGAGCGCGGTGGCGTCCAGGGACACCGGGGCGTTGTCCGGCGGCATCCCGACCGCGACCAGCGCGCCGCCGCGGGCAAGCAGGCCGGCGGAGCGCCCGATCGCGTCGGCCCGGCCGACCGCGACCAAGACGACGTCGAAGCCGCGGCCGCCGGTCAGGTCCCGGGCGGTCGCGACAAAGTCGCCATCGCCGGCGCGCACGGCCGCGGTGGCGCCGAGCCCCTGCGCCTGGCGGAGCTTGTCGTCCGCGATGTCGACCGCCACCAAGGGAAAGGCGCCGGCGAGCGCGGCGCCCTGGACGCAGTTGAGCCCGACCCCGCCGCAGCCGACCACCGCGACGGCGTCGCCGGCGCGCACGCCGCCGGTGTTCACCGCCGCGCCGAACCCGGTGAGCACGCCGCACGAGACCAGGCACGCCGTGCCGGGGGCGATCCCCGACGGGACCCGGACGACCTGCGAGGCGTCGACGACGACGGCCTCGGCGAACCCCCCGACGCGCAGCCCGGCGCGCACCGGGGCGCCGGAGGCGTCCGCCAGGCGGGGCGAGCGGTCGATCTCGAAGTCGGCCAGGCACTGGTGCGGCATCTCGGTCTCGCAACACTCGCAGCGCCCGCAGGAACGCAGCAGGGTCGCGAGCACCGTGTCGCCGACCCGGGGACCGTCGCGCACGGCCGGGCCAAGGTCGGTGACCACGCCGGCGACCTCGTGGCCGAAGACCGCCGGCAGGGCGCCGCCCCAGCCGCCGCCCATGTAGGTGATGTCCGAGTGGCAGATGGCGCAGGCGAGCACCCGGACGCGGACCTCGCCCGGCCCCGGCGGCGCCAGGCGAAGGGTCTCGACCTCCAGCGGGGCGCCGAACGCCCGGCACACCGCCGCGCGCACGTCAATGGCCGCCGTCATCGGCGCGCCGCCCGTCGGGTGAAAAGGCGGTCCTGTGCCATTCGGGGAGTATAGTGGCTGGCAGGGTCCCCCACGCCCGTGCGCGCGGGGTGTTCACGGGGGATGGGCCGTCGCGGCCCTGGCGGCATCCCCGCGGCGCCCCGGCGCCCCCGGGGCGGTAGAATTCGTGCCGGCACCGTTTTTTCAGGCAAGGAGGAGAGGGCCATGAGACTGCCGCCGCTGGATCTTTTCATCGACAACAAGTGGGTTTCGGCCGGGGGCGACAAGATCGTCTCGCTGGACCCGTCGGACGGGAGCGTGATCGCCGAGGTGAGCGCGGCCGGCGAGGCCGAGGTCGACGCCGCGGTCGGTGCGGCGCGCCGGGCGCTTGACGGCGAGTGGCGGGACGTGATGCCGTCGGAGCGCGGGCGCATCCTGCGCCGCATCGCGGACGGGGTCCGGGCCCGCTTCGACGAGTTCGTCGACGTCGAGGTGCACGACGCCGGCAAGCCGCTGGCGCACGCGCGCGCGACGGTGGAGGGGTGCATCGGCTACTTCACCTACCACGCGGGGCTGGCGGACAAGATCGAGGGGCGGCACCTGCCGCTGGGCCCTGGCTACCTGGGGTACACGGTGCGCGAGCCGCTCGGCGTGACGGCGCACATCATCCCGTGGAACGTCCCGATCAGCATGATGGCGCGGGGGATCGCCCCGGCGCTCGCGGCGGGGTGCACGGCGGTGGTCAAGCCGGCGGAGCAGACGCCGATCGG
>CAZZIL010000123.1:0-3501 GCA_964654265.1 uncultured Gammaproteobacteria bacterium
AAAGCGAGGCACGGGCCGTCTTGCCTGCGAGATCGCGCCGCCTCGCCCGACAGAGATTGGCATGAAAGTCTTCGTTGACGGCAAAGAGATCGCCCTGCCCAAGGCAGCCCAACGCCTGAGGGAAATCCTCCGCAGGGCGGATCTCGCCCCGGAGGGGCACTACCTGCAGTCGAAGGCCGGTGAGGAGTACCACGACCCTGACGAGAAGGTCCCGACCACGGACGGGGCGTGCTTCTTTGCCCAGCCCAAGGAACAGACGCCGCTCCGCTTCAAGGTCAACGGTGAGGTCCTGATGATCGACGAGAGCAGGCCGACGCTGGGGGAGGTGCTCAAGAAGGCGGGGAAGGAGGCCGGCATCAGCCCCGAGCTGATCGAGCACTACTACCTCGAGCACGTCGACACCGCAAGGCGCTACGAGCATCTCAAGGGTGTTGTCCCGCTCAAGGCCGGCGACGCGTTCTACGCAATCTACAAGGGCAGGACCCCGGTGGCATGATCGACCTTGATCGGGTCGCACAGGAGCTTCGCGACCTGGGTTACGATCCCGCACCCGCGGATTTTCCGGAGTTCGAGCCCGGCGACGGTCACGCGCTTGTGTTTCCGTACCGGGTCGAGATCGGGAAGCACAAGGGAAAGACCTTCGATGTCGGGATCAGCTTCCAGGAGGACGCGTACCCCGAGTACGCGCCCCACTTCGTCCACGTGCGCGAGGATGCGCCGTTCGGGCTTAGGGCACACACCACCCACCACCGGGCAGGGCAGACCTGGCACGCGTTCAGCCTCCCTCCCATCGACATCTGGGACCGGGTGGACAAGAACATGCGCTCCTACATGAGCGGCCACTTCCGCCGAATCTGGAGGGACTATGGCTCGTGAGAGAACCATGCCTGCCGCAAGTCCGACACGTACACCCACCGGGCGCGCGCCATCTCCCACCGAGAGGGACCGGGGTCGTGAACCGGCAGTGACGACCGGAATCACCAAGATGTCGGTGAAGGGCATCCGGTGTCTCGAGGAGGAACAGGCCGTCACCCTGCCCCGCGTCACGCTTCTGGTGGGCGAAAACAGCACCGGAAAGACCACGTTCCTGGCGTGCTGCCAGGCGCTGGCCGAGCTTGCGTTCAACGCCCTGCCCTACAAGCCGTTCGGCCGCGAACCGCTCAGCCTGGGGGAATTTGACCAAGTCGCGCACAACCGCAACCGCTCGTTCGAGCTGGGTGGCCATGTGGGAGAGATCGACATCTCGCTCCGGTTCGCCGAGGGAGCAGACGGCAACCCCACCGAGCAGAGTGGGAGGGTGTGCGTCCCGGAAGTCGGGGAACTGCGGTTCGACAGGGTCGGCAAGGCGGGGACCTGGAGACTGGCCGGACCGACGTTCACGATTGACCTTCCGGCCTCCAAGCTTTCATACCGGGAGTTTTCCCAGTGGCTTGGGCTGTCAGTCGGCTTTGAGCATTTCCCGTACCGCGGGGACCGCACGCTGGTCCCGCCCGCCCAGCGGGAGCAGTTTGTGCGCATGTGTAACCACCTCACGGGGCTGACACCGGCACTCCAGAAATCACGGGCCACGACCCGTGCCGTCTCACCCGAGCTGCCGATGCCGACTCCGGCGAGTCACGCCGACCTGCTCCTCCAGGGCGGCACTCCCGATGCAACCAGGACACGGAGGCGCCTGCGCCGAGTCAAGGCGTTAGGGCAGAAAACGACGCTCTTCGACGACATTCGCGTTGTGGAGGAGATGTCAGGGTATGTGACACAAGTGAAGGTGGGAAAGCGATTTCGCGCCATCAGCGACGTCGGGCTTGGCGTGCACAGCGCCCTGCCGTTCCTAGTCGAAATTTCGGAGTGGGAGGACGGCACTGTCCTGCTACAGCAGCCGGAGGCCCACCTCCACCCCAGGGGGGAGGCCCTGCTGGCCCAGATCGTCGCCGAGGACGCGAAGCGGTATGTCATCGAGACCCACTCGGACTTCATCATCAACCGCCTGCAGATCTGTGTGCAAAAGGAACTCATGGACCCTGCCGACCTCAAGATCGTCTGGTTCGAGAGAACCAAGGAGAATGGCGACACCGACAGGTGCCGCACGCACGAGATCAGGGTTGACGAGGCCGGGAACATTCGGGGGGCGCCCCGGAACTACCGCGAGTTTTTCATCACCGAGACCGAGACCTACATCGGTCTAAGATAGGGGGACACCATGTGCAAGCGAGCAATTGTGGACGTGAACGCGCACGAGACCGTCTGCGGGCGCGGAAAGATTGACCGCGACCTGCGCAACTGGCTGGAGAAGGACGGAACCCTGTGCTACACTGCCATCGGGAGGTTTCACAAGGAGCTGTCGAAGACCCCGGCCTACCAAGACCTGCTAAAGACGTGGCGCGACGGCGGGATCGCCTTGCAGGTGCTCCCGAAGGAGTTGGCGCACGCAAAGGGGATCCTGAAGCCGCACTTGCCGGGTCTTGTCTCGGACGACTCGCACATTCTTGAGCTGGCGATCGCCTCCGGGGTGGAGGTTCTCGTCACTCACGACGGGTACCTGAAAACCGACTTCAAGACGGTCATGGGTAAGGCCACGGGGAAGCCAAAGAAGGGCTTCTCTGTCTACCCGGCCAAGGGGAACCCCACCCAACGGCGGCTATTCCTGCAAAGGAACAGATGCCGAAAGGCCGACTGCGGCTGACTGGGGCCTTGGCACCCGGGATTGGCCCGGGGGATCGCTTGGCGCCGGGAAATCCCCCCTGGCCTCACGTGGCGCCCCGCGCGTAGTCGCACAGGTCGTTGATCAGGCACGTCTCGCACTTGGGCGAGCGGGCCGTGCAGACGTAGCGGCCGTGGAGGATCAGCCAGTGGTGCGCGTTCTTCAGGTAACGCTTGGGCACCCGCTCCAGCAGTTTGTCCTCGACCTCCCGTGGTGTCTTCCCGGGCGCGAGCCCGGTGCGGTTCCCGACACGGAAGATGTGCGTGTCGACGGCGACGGTCGACTTTCCGAACGCCACGTTCAGCACCACGTTCGCCGTTTTTCTCCCGACCCCGGGGAGGAGCTCGAGGGCCTCCCGATTCTTGGGGACCTCTCCCCCGTGCCTCTCGATCAGCAGCCGCGATAGGGCGATGACATTCTTCGCCTTGTTGCGGTACAGGCCGATCGTCCTGATGTGCCGCACGAGACCGGCCTCCCCCAGCCGGAGCATCTCCGCGGGCGTGCCGACCTCCTTGAACAGCGCCTCGGTGGCGGCGTTGACGCCGCGGTCGGTCGCCTGCGCCGACAGCACGACCGCGACCAGCAGCTGGTAGGGGTTGCCGTGGCGCAGCTCGCCCTGCGGGTCGGGATTCGCCCGCGCGAGGCGCCGGAACACCACCGGGTAGGCCGACGGGTCCACGGTCAGCGGCAGTGGCGGCGGACGCTCACGCCCGCCAGAACATCGGGTGGAACACCACCATGAACGCCAGGATCTCGAGGCGCCCAAGGAGCATCGCGAACGTGCACAGCCAGGTCTGCACGTC
>CAZZIL010000124.1:0-3257 GCA_964654265.1 uncultured Gammaproteobacteria bacterium
CCCAGGATTGGACCCCAACCATCTGGGGAGCGCTTCGGGCCGCCTGCACAAGTTGCGGGTTCCGGGTCGGGGTGCCCCGGGGAAGCCCACAGCCACGGGGGCTACCGGCCAGATGCCGATAAAACTGAACAGCATTGGGTCTCGACCGTCACGTGGAGGGGTGTCGCCAGCCGAACCGGAAGGTGGGAAAACCACAAGCCGGACATCCTGGTGAGTGGGCCGCCACCAAGAGAGTCTGCCGCTACTGTTGGGCGGCCGCGGCGGTGCGTTCACGCCGAGTCCCCCCATCGGTGGGGACGACCCCGCCACCACGCGGGCTACCCGGCCCGATCCGTGCGCAAAATGCCGCGACCCGGTCACGACTTCCGGGCCGGCAGGACCGGCATGCACGTCTACACTGGCGCTTTGCCGCTTGACGTGCGCTGTCCGGCCGCGGCATCTCGGCAGCCGGACAGTGTTGGTGTTCCGGGCGGTCACTTGGTGCCCTTGGGAGTTGCGGCGGGACGCGCGCGCAAGCTGATGAGCGGGGCGAGCATCGTGCCTGCCGCGTTGTCTGCAGGCAGACAACGCAACGGCGGATTCGCGGGCAGACTCGGGGGTTGGGGTGAGAGGCGCACGGACCGGGCGACCGGGGCATCGCAGGGGCTGGTTGGCGACCGTCGGCGGAACGGCCGGGAGCGCAGGCAGGGTTTCACTCACGGCAGTGCGCCAGCACGTGGGTGGTCGCACGGACGCGATGCCCCGACAGTTGGGCGGCATGGCGCGCCAAGCGGTCGTCCGCGCTTGGGGACTGGCGGCGGGACTTGGGCACAAGCCAAGGAGCGAGGCAAACACCGTGCCTGCCGCATCGTCTGCAGGCAGACAACGCAACGGCGAGTTCGCGGGCAAGATCCAAGGGTGGGGTCGACAGGCACCCGGCTCGGACGACCGGGGTCTCGCGCGAGGTCCGGGGGCTGGCGGGTGGTCAACGACAGAGCGGCCGGGAGCGCAGGCGGGGTTTCGCCTGAGACACGTGCGCCGGCACGTGGACGGTCGCGCGGGCGAGACGGTCCGGCAGCTGGGGGAGATTGTCGGGCCAGGCGTCGTCCGGTGTGGAGACCCGGCGGCGGAGGGGGTGATCTTCCCGCAGGTGTCCCTGCCATTCCCGCGGGGGATGGCGGGGACGCCGTGCCCCGTCTCCCAGGGTGCCGAAGACTCCCCGGTCGCGCCTGTGGGGCAAGGGCGACCGGCGCCTGAGAGTCATCGTCGGCGCCAAGAACGACAACTGTGTGCTGGTGGACACCTTCCGGACAACTCGGGGCCGCCGCCGCCGACTCCACACACCGCCCCTCGCTGCCATCGCCAGTGCCCGGGCAGATGCGCGTTGCCGGACCCGGGTCGCCGGTGCGGCGCAACATCCGCGGCGAATTCGCGGGTGGTGGCGGATGTGCCGAAACGATTCGGGCGACCGACCCAACCGCTCACCCTCCGGACCTGGCACAGGCCAACGCTGACCACCCAGCGGACATCCTCAACCCGCCCAGAGCAGGCATCGCCAGCCTGCCCTTGCGGCCGGTGCCGCCCCTTGACCCTCGCGCCGACAGTCTGCTATGCTACTTCCATAGCTGGACAACGGAAGACCCATGGGCGACATCTCCTATTCCGCGCGCGCGGGAACATCACAGCAGTCCTTCGGCTCAGGGAAGGCGGAGTCTTGGCAGGAGGACGATGCCGAAGAACTCCGCCGCGCCCAGGCCAAGATCGATCGCGCGCTCCACGAGCTCAAGACGCGGACGAAGTCGTTCGAAGAGCTTGCGCGAGAGCGTTGGGCGAATGCTCCCCGGCAGACCGAGGCCGAGATCAGGGAACTGCTGGAGACCCAGCTGTCGCACTACGCGACTCTCCCGGATGACTGGGACGGCTACTCCTCCAAGGCGGTCTCCCCGGACACGCTGAGGGATGCCCGGAAGTTCCTGTCGATGCGGCCGGATGACATCCGGTTGCCGTACCCGTCCTTGGGCACGGACGGCACGGTGGGGCTCTGCTGGGACAACGCGGACCTGTCTGTCTCTACCTCGTTCCTGGGTGACGGGAAGTTCGATTTCCTTGTCTTGCGGTACTCGGGAGGAAAGAAGACCGGTCGGGACTGGGCAGAGGACTGCCCGGTCGATGCCGGATGGCCCGAGGCGCTCGCCGGGGCCCTGCGGGAGCTGTGAGAGGTGGCCCGGACGCCGAAGACGGCCGACCTGTCGTGCCGGGATGTCGAGCTGGCCTATGGGAACAGCGGGTGCAAGTGCGTCCACTACCGAAGGCTTGATCCCAACGGCGACTGTGAGAACCACTCCGTGAGCGCGCACTCTCCCGGGAAGGTCGAGCACACTGAAACCCTCTACCGTCTCATCCTGCCCGAACACCTGCGACGGGGCTTGTCAACGATCGATCCGTTCGCGCTTCGTGCGGTGGAGACTCTTGGACTTTCCGTGATCCGGGCAAGGTATGTCTCCCTTGCCGACATGAGGGAGCGGGTGCGGGCGTATGCGAAGCGGAAGGACGTTTCCTTTTCTGACGTGTCGCTGGCGATGGCACAATGCGGGGATGTCAGGGCGGTCGAGGTTTCCGGTGCACAGGGCTATAACGTCTACGACACCGCGACGAAACACGACCGGGCCCACGCGGATGTCTGTCGCGCACTCATCTTCCCTCCCGGCACCCCGGGCCAGAGATCGCGCTTCAGGGAGTTGCGCGCGGAGCTTTCCGAGGTCTTTACCGTGGTGCCGGGATTCTTTGGCTGAGACTTGGGTGCCCGGGAGATTGCCGGGGGTTTCATCTGTGCCTCCGGGGCATCGGTAACCGGAACACTCCGCGCGGCGAACCTGGACGTTGCCACCCGGAACGGAAGGCAGGCTCCCTGACGCCGCGCTCGTCGGCGCGCCGGACTTGGTGCAGGCGTCGCGGATATCCGCGACGGACATGTTCCGCAACCCGGGACAGCTGGGGTTGATGACGACCTTGTGTCGATCGAGGCATGGCGGGGCGCACCCGTCGGTGGTATCGGGCACCTGGTGCGCACAGAGATGGGCCCCTCCCGCGAAATGTCCGATGCCGCCGGAGATGGGCCGGGAGACCCGGCGTGCCGGCGAGGACCACAAACAACGGGAGCCGCTCGTTGACGCAGTTCTGGGCGGCCCCCAACAGGAATTCTTCCCGAAGCCGACCGGCATCTCGTGCGCCTCGTCAACTACCAGCAACAGCGGTCTTCGCGAGTACCTGCGCAACAC
>CAZZIL010000125.1:0-3693 GCA_964654265.1 uncultured Gammaproteobacteria bacterium
CCGGACGATGCGCCCGGCCCAGCCTCAGTCGTCATCCTGGCCAAGGTCGGCCAGGATCGCGTTGATTTTGTCGAGCCTCTTGTGTCGTTCGAGATAGTTGCTGTACGCCTCTTTCGCGCCCTTGATCAGCGAGTCGTAGTAGACAATCTTGCCGCCGCCGGAGGAGACCCCCGCCAGCATGTGCTTGACACGGTCCGGGTCTGGTTCGTCCTCGCTGATCGGTTTTCCAAGGACAAAGACGACATGGATGTCGGGGGTCTCCTCGCCCGTTTTTCGCAAGGCTTTTTTCAGTGCGTCAACATACCGGCTGCCTTGGCCCACCAGGTCCAACAGTCCTATCGCCCTGTCAGCCCTCTTCAGTTCCACTATGATGTGCTTGCCTTCATGCGTCCGGTAGGCAATGTCAATCCTGTCCGTCTTTTGCCCGGCCTGTCCCCTGGAATCCCCGCGCAACACCTTCTCCATCTCCTCGCTGCCCTTGGCGTGCCCCCACGCCGGCTCCAGAAGCCAAAGGTGGTCGAACAGGTATCTCTGAAGCACTTTCTCCAGCTCGTTCGAGGCGACGATGTTTTGGAACTGCTGGATCACCTCCAGGCGGGAACGGACGATGTCACAGTAAAGCGCGCCCTCGAACGCGTCGCGGTCCGCCAGCACTTGCAACAGCTTGCCGGTGTCGAGGATGCTCTCGGACAGGTCCCGCGTCGACCCGCGCAACCTGATGCGCTCGAACGCCAGGATGCCATGCCTGAACAGAAGCCTCCGGTCATCCGGGTTGGACAGCGGCAGGGCGCCCAGCCTGGCGATCAGGCCCTTGGCGTCCTTGCCCAGTCCCTGGGGCAGGTCGTCAAGCCAGGCCCTTATCGACGGGTACTCCCCCCGTATCGCCTTGACCTCATGCCTTTGCCTCAGCGCACTCCACTCCTTCTCAACCTTGCACAGGCTCGACCTCAGGAACCCGACAAGCCTGACGTAGCGCTCGTCGTCCTCCTGGATCCGCTGCCGGTCGCTGGTCGCAATGTCCGGCTTGTCGTCCTGGTCCAGGAAGTCCGCCTCGATCTGCCCGGTGAGGTACTTGGTGTACAGCCGCCCATCGTTGATCTTGTCGAGGATGTTCTCGTGGACGAGCCGGCCCCGGGCGAACACGACGACGCTGTTGAGGTTGCCGGTGTCCTCGGTGTAGAGGTCCCGGGGGTACCTCGCCGTCCCGAGCCACCCCCTGACAACCCAACCGTCGCGCCAGCCGTTCTTCTCCGCCCGTGACGGGAGCCTCCCCCGCTCGACGATCCTTGGGCCAAGGGTCCGGGAGCCGTTCCCGAACTCCCACAGGAACTGCACGCTCGACAGGTCGACCCGGTCCGCCGGGGTCACCGGCTCGCCGTTGATCCCGACCCTGAAGTCCGATGACTCGCCGATGACCGAGAACCGCCGCGCCAGCCGCTTGCGCAACGCGGTCTCGCTCTTGCCGATCCGCTGGCGCCGGACCTTCCTCAGGACCAGCATCGTCCCCCGGTCGACGCTGATGTCCTTCCGCGGCAGGGGCTCGGGGTTGTAGTCGGGCCTCCCGCCTCTCACCGACCGCCTGATCCCCTCGATGCTCATCCGAAACCCGTGCCGCTCGCCGTCCTTCGCCGACTGCACTTCGACCTCGTCGGCGATCGAGAAGAGCGAGAGCTTGCCGAGGCCCTTCCGGCCCATGACCACGCGCGACTTTGCCGTGCGCTTGGGCACGGCGCCGTCGTCGCGCCGGCGGTAGCCCACGCGCAGGAACCTCTCGTTGATGTCGTCCCCGGTCATGCCGACCCCGTCGTCGCGGATCGTGACCGTGACCGACCTTGCGTCCCGGTCGACCCGGATGCTGACGTTCTCGGCATCCGCGTCCCACGCGTTCGCGACCACCTCCGTCAGCACCGCGGCGAAGTTGCTGTACAGGTTGACACCGAGATGGTCAAGGACGTTGAGGTCGATGGTCATCCTGTAGGGGCTCTCCGTCACCTCGGGGGCCGCCGGCGCCCCCCTTGCCCGACTCGGCTGCGCGCTCATCTTCCGGGGCGGGCGCACGTGTGCCCAGACAGCGCGCCGACGCCCGCGGCGTGGCGCGCGATGCCTGTGCCGATAGCCTTCCCAGGCCTGATGGGCACGGCATTCTTGACCGGGCGGCCGATGAGCTTGCGCGAGATGGGACGGCTCTTCGGGACAAACCCGTGGTCCGCAGGGAAGCCTTGCGGGATCGCCCCGTCGCGAAGGGGGCGCGCGCGGTCCTGCCCCGGGTGTCCGAGGCGGCCGTTGCCGAAGCCGTGGTGCCGCGTCGCGATGCCCGGCGGCGGCTCCCCCGGGGACATCCGCCCGCAGACGCTCTTGCGGGTGGGACCCGACCTTCTCGCGTGGCGCCTCACCCGCAGTCCTCGGTCCCGGTCGTGCCACGCGCTGCCCGGCCTGGACGCCCGGATCCCGCGGACGGACGCCGTGGCTTCCCGGGGTTTCTCGTCCTGGGCGTGGCGGGGTTGCCGCCTGCCGCCCTCCTTGCGCGGGCGGAAGGCAAGGCCACCGTTGCCACGGAGCCCGGGGCGTCCCCTTTGCGGTCCGGGCTCTTCGCGCGACGGCGCCCGGTTTGCTTTCCTGACGGTCATGGCATCGGCGGGATTCTATCCCATGCAGTCCTGTCCGGCTGTCTGCCCGGCGCGGCGCGGCACACTTGGCGCCCGGTTGCGTCATCCCTTCACGGGCGCACTGCGGGACTCGCACAAGGCTCATCCCGGCCCGGGGATGTGACCGGGAAATGACGGGCACACCAGCCCCGGCGGTCAGTCCGGAACGGCACCCGACGCCGGGGCGCGCTCCGGGCGCCCGAGACCAACGACAGGCCCGTTGCCGCGGCCGTCGGCATCGGCGGGAGCGGCACGCCGGTGAACGGGTAGAGGCCCCCGGCGGCGACCGGGATGCCGACCGAGCTGTGAGCGAAGGCGAAGAACAGGCTCTGGCGGACGTTGCGGACAGTGGCGACCGCAAGCCTGCGAGCGCGGACGATCCCCCCGAGGTCGTCCCCATCCGCGTCCGGGACGGTCCCCTTCGTCTCGGCGGCGAGTCCCAAGAACCCGGCGACCTCGCCGTCGACCGCGACAGACAGCGCCGTCTCGCCAAGGTCGCGGCGGGCGTCGGCGTCGGCGGCAAACCGGGAGCAGGCGACGCCCATGTCGGCGGGCAGTCGGGCGTTCCCAGGCGCGACCTCTTGGTTGTCGACGGCACCGGCCACACCCTTCCCGGCGACCGAGCAGGCACCGGCGTCGACCGGCGACAACCGGGCGCCGAGGTCCCGCGCCGCCCTCACGACCGCCTGTGCCAGCGGGTGGCCGAAGCCTTGGGCGACGCCCACCGCCATCCGCAACAGCCGCTCCCTGTCGTGGGCCCGGTCAGTGCCGGCGCCACCCTGGACCTGTCGGCGGTCGGCGTCCCGGTCTTGTCGACCGCCAGTGTGTCCGCGGCAGCAAGGTGCCCAAGCGCCTCGGCGGCGCGCGCCAAGACGGCCGCCTTGGCGCCGCGGACGGCGGCGGCCATGACCCAATGCTGTTCAGTTTTATCGGCATCTGGCCGGTAGCCCCCGTGGCTGTGGGCTTCCCCGGGGCACCCCGACCCGGAACCCGCAACTTGTGCAGGCGGCCCGAAGCGCTCCCCAGATGGTTGGGGTCCAATCCTGGG
>CAZZIL010000126.1:0-1953 GCA_964654265.1 uncultured Gammaproteobacteria bacterium
AACACGCCCCGTTCGCGCATCGCGCGCAGCCCCGGAGAGACTCGCGGGACATCCCGTGCCGACCCGGGTGAGAAGGGCGCACACGGCACGCGCCCGACGGACCTTCCCATCCCGGTTCGGGGATGCGCGCCGGCGCCGGCATCCGCCGTCAGGCCCGATGTGCCGCGGCATGCGCCGCACCTCCCGTGGCGCCGTGACACACCCAGGCGGTCCCCGACCTCCGGGTGTTGCCGGGCGCGATGCTGCCGCGCGAGGGGTGCGCGCCGGGACGCCCGATTGCCAGCGGGGAAGTGCCGCCGCGGCCCGGATCCCGGGGTGTGCGCCCACCCCGCGGTGTGGCGCGGCGCGCGCGGATGTCGTCCCGCGCAGCGGTCCTCGGTTGGTCGTCGACGGGCGCGGTTTCCCGGTCCCCCAGTCGGGCAGGGCGGTCCGCGACCGCGGCGAGCCCGTCCCGCCTGTGCCCCTTCCGGACCGGTCCGGTCCGGCGAAGGCCGGGCACGCCACCGTGCGTGCCACCCCCCAAGCTGTCGGCGCCTGACCGGGCGACGTGCCACATTGCATGCGGCACTTGACCCTGTGATGGCCGGATTTGGTTGGGTCGCCGCCGGGCGCAGCAAACTCGGCGACCACGCGGCGAGACACCGTGTTGCCACAGAGGTCCCCGGCCACGTGTCCCGGGAAGTTCCCGGTCGTCCTCGGCGCCCGGCACGGGCGCGGCCGGATGACGGTCGGACCCGGGTTGGTGCGCGCGCGCACGGTCCGGGGATCTCCCGCTTTCCCATCGGGGTCGCCGGTCCGGGATGTCGGATTGCCGCGGGACGGCCAGCCCGGACACCGGCCACGAGGAGTCTGTCGGCGCTCGCCGGGCGGGCACCCACGCGTCCGACCCGGCGTGGGCGGACGCGATCAACCTGCCTTGGTACAGGCGGGTCGCCCCGGTGAGAAGGGTGTGTGCGGCACGCGGTCCGGCGGACCTTCCCGCCCTGTGAGGGTGCGCGCCAGTGTCGGCACCTCGTCAGGTCTGAAGTGCCGCGGCATGCGCCACGCCTTCCCGTGGCGCCGTGACACACTCAGGCGGCACCCCGACCTCCGGGTGTTGCCGGGCGCAATGCCGCCGCGCGCAAAGGTGTGCGCCGGCCCGGCATCGCGCGACGGACCTAGGCCGTCGGGTCGTCCGGGGAATCGGACGGGTCCCACCAGTCGCTGCCGGGCATTGTGCCTGGGGGCGAGCGATGGTGGGCACTCGCCACCGTCGCGCCTCATCCCCGCTGACGCGCAATCCGGCGATGCGCCCATCTGCCGGGACGGCCCCGGCCTGTCGCATCAGGTGTTGACGGCACTCCGGTGTCTGTCACCCCGCGGGAGGTGACCGTCCCGGTGCGCGCCGCCGTCTCCCCCGGCGCCCGCGCCACGCCCCTCCCAGGCGTCACGGGATCGTCATCGGGCGGCGACCGCCAGCGGGACACTCCCGAGGCCGCATCCGTCGCATAACACTCCGGACGGGGGCACTTGACGGGTGCGAGACCGGCCAGGCCTGGTCCACCAAGGAGTCGCCCAACGGGGGCAATCGGTTATCATCTGCCCATGGGCACGGCACGCAAAAGCCCATTCCGACCCGGCGCGGGAGAAGTTCCTCCGCACCGGGCGGGGCACGAGGCCGCGGTGCGCGTGCTGACTGGACGGATAGAACGCCTTTTCGATGAGAGGCCGGGCAGCATGGTCATCCTGTACGGTCCTCGCGGCAACGGCAAGACGGCGTTGCTCGGCGAACTCTATGGGATGGCGGAGGAACACAAGGTGCGCGTCGCCGAGCTCGACCCGAGCACAATGACCGGCGACCCCGAAAGGCTTGCGGAGATGCTGGAGCCGATAAAGAAGCTCCCCATACCGAAGATTGCCGGGCTGACGATCAAGGTGCCCGGCCTGGTGGAGGCGGGGGTGGAGTTCACCACC
>CAZZIL010000127.1:0-5240 GCA_964654265.1 uncultured Gammaproteobacteria bacterium
GGTCAGCGAGTTGAACGGGCTGTCCTTCGGGACGACCAAGACCGCCGGGTCCGCGCCCCAGTTCGCGATCGGCTCCAGGTTGTCGATCCCGTAGCTGGTGCCGAACACGATCGACTGCGCGATGAAGTGGGGCACGTTGTAGGCCGCCAACTCGTAACCGTCGGACTTCGCCTTGTCCGCGAACTGGGTCCAGCCGACCCGCCCGCCGGCGCCGGGCCGGTTGAAGATCACGATCGGCATCCCGAGGTAGTCCTCGTTGCCCGCGACCATCGTGACAATCCGCGCCTGGAAGTCCGTCGCGCCGCCCGGGCTGTACGCGACCACCAGGCTGACCGGGCGGTCCGGGTAGTCGGCCGCGTGCGTGCCCGGCACGTTCGATGGGACGGCGGCCATCGCCAACGCCGCCACGGCACCGGCGAGCCAGCGGCCCGCCCTGAACTTGCGAAGAACTTCCATCTGCCTCCCCTTTCAGCAATCGGTTGGAACGGGGGTATACTACCACATCGCGCGCGGAATCCGAACGCGTGGCGCTCCCCGGTCTGTTTCTCGGTGAGGGGAGCAGGGGACGGCCTCCGGCCCCCGCAAGGCGCGCAGGCAGACTCAAACCATGTCGACCCGCGATTGCGCGATCACCGGATGCGGTCCTGTTGCAAGCGAGGTCGTGCCGAAGACACCGATGCCGGGTGATCTGGTATCAGGGGGGCGCCATCGCGCACACCTGCTCACCATCCGGAGGCCTTGCTGCGGACCGGGGTGTCCCGGCAGACGGTCACTTGGCTGATGATTCGCCGCCATTGGGGGTGGCGCACGGGACGGACAGCACAACGGGCGGGGCGTTGCCGCGCGCACACCATCGGGAGCCGGAAGGGGATCGCCAGAAAAATGGGTTTTTTCAAATTGCTGTCCGGTTTTGGGGAAGATGGGGCAGTGTTTTCGGGAATTTTCCGCATGGCAAACCATTAATTCCACGGATGGTTTATTTCCGCTGTTGCGAAGTTATCGCACAATCAACTGGTTATTCATGAAAAGGGCTGTGGCCACCTAGGGAGGCGCTCATCGTTGCTGCTCGCAGGCGGACCTGTCGTGCCTGATCGCGCTGGTCTCACGCAACGCGCACAGGCGTGTGGCAGGGGCTCAGATGCCGGATGCACTGCCGATCCAAAGACACCGGTTGCCCGACATTTCGGGGCGAATGGGTGTTTTTCCATAACACTCTGCAAGCAAAAACCGCAATTTCCCAGGCGAGTTGTTTACGCTGTCGCGAATCTATATCAAAATCAGTAGCTTGTTTACGGAAAGGGCTGTGACCACCCATGGGGGTGCGTTGGGACACTCAGTGTTGCAGATTGCAGGCGGGTCTGCGGTTCGCCGCATCCTGACGCGCAACGGGGGTTGATGAGCATGCAGGGTGATGGGTTAACGGGTGCGCGACAGGGAGGCAGGGAAGGCAGTCCCTACCCGGATGCGTGCCAAGATCGGCACGGAGGGAAGCTCCCCTGGTGAAAGGGTCCAGCCGGGGCGAAGGATGCCCCGCGCTGGTCGGGGATCACCCGGGAAATTCCCGGGGATCCGCCGCCTTCAGCAATCGTGGAAGCGTCAGACCCACCGCGAAGATGGCCGCGGCTGTCACTCCGCGACACGAAAGGCGACCGCGCGCGCGGTCCACCGGGAGTGCCGCCGGCTGTGGTGATGAGAAAGGAGGCGGCGATACTCGCGAGGCAGAACCTTGGGGATCTCGGTGGCCGCCACATGGGGGCGATGATCACGAACCCGGACGCGACCTCGCAGATCACCCGGGGATGCGGGGGCGGACGGTTTTCCGGACGGGCCCACCAGCGTGGCGATGCCACAACACTGGCATCGCCGTGTCCGCCAACCCGGAGAGGCGCACCTCTTGGGTAGCCGAGAGTGTCGCAACCGCGACGGTCGTGGCACACGCACTGAGGCAAGCGCGTGCCGCCGGACTGCGGGAGGACAACGGTCCCGTGGCACCCTTGCGTCCCGCCTGTGCGCTGACGGATTGTCCGGCACCTGCCGGATTTCCGGAACACTCCGCGAGAAAAACCCGAGATTCTCCGTGCGACTTTTTTCCGAATCATGGAATTTCCCGTATAATCAGCGGGTTTTTCACGGGAAGGCCTGCTTGCTGCATCCATGAAGGGACGAGTCGAACATGCGGCATTGTCGGTCGCGGGAGGATCCGTGCTTGATCGGTGGCGTCGCGCGGACGTGGAGCGCGGACTTGGGTTCATGCGTGTGGTGGTGCTGGCCGGTGCGCGGCAGACCGGAAAGACAACACTTGCCCGGATGATCGCCGGGGATGGCGCGGAGTATGTCTCCCTTGACGATGAGGACCGTCGGGCTGCGGCCCGGGATGACCCGAAGAGCTTCGTCAGGCACGACTCGCGCCTGTTGGTGATCGACGAGGTGCAGAAGGTGCCCGAGTTGCTTCCGGCGATCAAGGTCGAGGTGGACCAGGACCAAAGGCCGGGGCGTTACCTGCTGACGGGATCCGCCGAGATCTTTTCCTTGCCGAATGTCAGGGAATCCTTGGCGGGACGCGTGCGCACCATTCGCCTGAGACCCCTGACGCAAGGGGAGATCCTCGGGCAACCTCCCACTTTCCTGGAACGGGCCTTCGGCCTGGAGTTCAGGGAACGGGAGGACAACCGCGGGGTCACCGACTCGCACGGGCACAGCCTGGGGCGGGACGACTACCTTTCGCTGGCGCTGATGGGCGGCTATCCCGGGACGCCTCGCATGGGTGACGCGGCTGAGCGGGGAAGTTGGTATCGCGCCTATGTCGCCGAGTTGCTGACCCGGGACTTGCGGGAGGTCGCGAACGTACGTCGCAAGGCGGCGCTGGACCTGCTGGTGAAACGTCTGGCGGGGTGGTCGTCGAAAGAGCTGGACATGGGCAGGCAGACGCGGGACCTTGACATCTCGCGCCCGACCTTGGAGACCTACATCAATGCGGTGGAGACACTTTGCCTGGTGGATCGGGTGGAGGCCTGGTTTGGCACCGACTACGCGAGAGGCAGGAGACGGGCCAAGCTGTTCATGAACGACTCGGGGCTGATGGCGGGGGTGTTGGACTGGACACTGCCGGCGGTCCGGGCAAGCGCGGATGCCAGCGGGAAACTGCTGGAGACCTTCGTGCACAACCAGCTGGCGCCGCTCATCGACATTGGCCTCTGGGGGCGCGACCTGACCCATTACAGGGATTCGTCAAGACGGGAGGTGGACTTCTTGGTCGCGGACAGCGATGACCGAGTTCTCGGGATCGAGGTCAAGTCGGCGAAGCGGGTCAGTGCAAGCGATGCCGGGCATCTGTGTTGGTTTGGGGCCAACCGTGCGAAGGGGAGGCGGTTCATCGGACTGGTGTTGTACACGGGCGACAAGGTGCGCCGGTTGGCCGAGAATGCTTGGGCGGTCCCCATCAGCCACCTGTGGGAGTGAGGCGGCGCCTCGGGACACGTCGGGGACACCGGACGGTTGTCGAGTTCGATCGGGAGATCACCAAGGGGCGGCGCCTCGGGACACGTCGGGGACACCGGACGGGCACTTGATTGCGCGTGGGTGACAGCCGTTCGACCGGGGGACACGAAAGTGTTTTTCATTCAGTTCGATGGCATTCCAACCGAAAGAATCCCGAGATCCCAACAAAAACAACAGTGGCGGTGTGACAGGATGATGCTTCCCGGGTTTTTTGGGGTTTTCCGCAAGAATCGCGTAGACTGGCGACTTCCACGGCACATTCACCCCGTGGTGTCGACAAAGGAGGTCGCGTGCGCAAGAGATGGCAGGCAACGAACATCCGGCAGGCCTTGGCGCAGGCCCCGGCGGTGGTGTTGGTGGGCGCACGCCGGGCTGGCAAGACGAAGTTGGCCAAGTCGTTCGCTCGTAACGGATCGGGGCACAGGGACCTGGAGGATCCGGCCCAACAGCAGGTTGCCGAAGAGGATCCCGCCGGGTTTGTCCGGCAGGAAGGGCGGCTCATGGTGATTGACGAGGCACACCGGGTTCCCGGGGTGGTGTCGGCGGTCTGGGCGGCGGCGGACGAGGACCGGCGTCCCGGGCGTTACCTGTTGACGGTCTCGGCCGAGGATCTCCCTGCCCCTTGTGTTGGCGAACTTCCGGACGGGCTGATGAGAACCATTCGCGTCAGGCCGCTTTCCCAGGGGGAAGTGCAGGAGCGACCTCCCTTCTTTCTGAGTTGGGCCTTCGACCGGTTGTTCCGGTCGAGGGAGGGCGAGCACAGCTACCTGAGTGCCCCGGGGCGCGTGTTCATGCGCGACGATTGCCTGTTGCGAGCAATGAGGGGGGGTTACCCCAACGCGCTTGACATCGCTGGCGAGGCGGATCGGGAGGCGTGGCACCGTGACTGTCTGGCCAGCCTGCTGGAGCACGATCTGGCAGAGGTCGCGGGCATGAGGCGGAGGAGTGCGATGGCGGGGCTTCTGTCTCGTCTGGCGGCCTGGTCCTCAAGGCAGATCGATGTCGCCAAGATCGGGAAGGGGCTCGGCCTCTCTCGCGAGACCCTGGACGGCTACGTCAGTGCCGCGGAGGCGGTGTGCCTCATCGATCGCGTGCCGGCGTGGACCGCCAACGGCGATGCGCGGACCATCCGGCGGGACAGGTTGTTCATGGGCGATTCTGGTCTGATGGCGGCAGTCCTTGGCTGGAGTCATGCGCAGGTCCGAATCAACGGGGCCTTCAGCGACATGTTGCTGTGCACCCTGGTCCACAACCAGCTGGTGGCCCTTGTCGATGCGGCCGGCCCGGGGCACGAGATGCGCCACTACCGGGATCAGTCGGGGCGCAAGGTGGACTTCGTGGTCACAAACCCGGACGGTGGCGTGCTTGGGATCAATGTCAGCGGGGCGGTCTTGGTCAAGGAGAGGGACGCCAGGCATCTGCGTTGGTTCGGGGAGAACCGGGTCGGCCAGTCGCGGTTCACCGGGTTGGTACTGCACGTGGGCGGGGGCGTGCACCGGCTCGCCGAGAATGTCTGGGGGATCCCCCTCCCCGATCTGTGGCGTGACGAGCGACCGGCCTCGACGGTCCCATGACGGAAGGGCGGTCTGCCGCGCGCCGGGGGATCACCCCAGAAATCCCCCCGGGATCTGCACCTTCAGCAGCCGGGAGAACACCAGGTGCATCGCGAGGATGAACGCGGCCGTCACCCCGACTCGGATCGCGACGGCGCGCGCGGTCCATTGCGGCGTGCCGTAGACCGC
>CAZZIL010000128.1:0-3534 GCA_964654265.1 uncultured Gammaproteobacteria bacterium
TCGTCGGCCGCGCCGCCCTCAACCAGGCGGCGCGGCCGACGACCTCCCAGAGCTTCTCCAGGTACTTGGGCAAGTCCACGCGGTCCCCCTCGACCGTCTCCACGGCCCGGTGGGAGCTGAAGATCTCGAGTGCGGGACCGATGCAGGAGAACACCAGGTCCGCGCCCCGTATCCCCTCGCTCTGGAGACGGGACATCCAGGCCCTGACACGCTCGGAGAGCTTGCGCAAGACGTCGGGCCAGTCGCCGACCGGCGCGTCCTCGGGCCGGGGGCGGCAGACAAGGTGGATGCTGGTCGCAAGCGCGGCGGAGTTGTGTGCGCGGAGTCGACCGGGCCGCTCGGTCGCGATGGGCCAGGAGCCGGAGATGGTCCAGCCACTCCGCACCATCCCGGTCAACAGCGCCTCCCAGCTCTCGGTCTCCTTGTGGGCGAAAACCACTGCCCCAATCCCGTCCTCCTTCAGGATGCGCCGGCCTTCCCGGAAGACGGCCTCCATCTTGCGCTCGAAGAACTTGCGGTCCTTCACCCCGCCGTTGTCCTTTTTGGTCTCGTCCTGCACGGCCTCGCGGGTCTTCGGCGACAGGGGGTTGGTCGGGTCGAAGGGGTCCTGCAGCAGGGAGTGTCCCGGAAGGATGCGCTTCAGCCACACGAGGAAGAAGTCCGAGAGGTCCGAGTAGGGGATCGCGTCGTAGTAGGGCGGGTCGGTGAACCAGACGTCCGCCGATTCGTCCGGCAGGGGAGACTCGGCCGCGTCGGCGAGTTGCGGGCGGCTGATCGTAGTCTCCGGCCACAGGTCGATGGTGTGGGCAATCTGCTTGACCATGGCCTCGAAGCTGCCCGGCCCGGAGGACAGCGGCAGGGTCTCGCAGAAGTCCCAGATTATCGGGAGCGCCTGTATGCCGAAGATCGCGGCGGCGCTCTCGCTTTCATGCCGCCACCGACCCAGGCTGGTCCAGAAGGCCGTGCACCGGCTGATCGCAAGGGCCTGCGCGATCGCCACCTCTTCGCGAGGTGGCGTGGTACTGGCAGTTTGAGCGAAGGTCATCAGGGCCATCTTCTGCCGTGCCGTGAAGAGGTGCCCCCACTGGCGCATGCCGTAGCGTTGCACGCGGAAGCCGAGGGTGCCGATGGGCGGCAAGGGCTCGTCCGGCACAGGGCAAGGTCCCTTCCGCCCGCTCTTCTCCCACTCCGCGACGACCGCGGCAACGCGCTGGTGCGCATCCCAGACGGACCGGTAGTCTTGGTCGGTGGGTGGACGGTAGGTGCACTTGGGAGTCCTGCCGGGCATTGTTGTCTGGACCGCCCGGAGCCGTGCCCCTCCGATCCTGCGGCCCTGCTTGTCGAAGATCACGTCGGCGCCGCCTTGTTGGGTAGCCAGCTGCTCGCGGACCCTGTCGGGTGACAACGGAGTGCCGCAGCATAGGCAGACTGCCTTCGCGTCGGACACGGTGCCTGTTGATAGCACCTCGTTCTCCGATTCCGGGGTGAACACCTCAAGGTCGACATGCGGCGGCTCTTCATGCGGTGCCTCCTGTGACGAGGAGGGTCTGACCACCACCGGGCGAACGGCGAACTTGCGCGCCTTTTTCTTGCAGAGCCAGAACGACCGCATCAAGGGGATCTCCGCCCCGCAGCCCGAGGCCTCGCACTGCACTGTCCGCGACCAAAGGAACATGGTCGGTGTCGCGCCATCCGGGTCCTTCGGGTAGAGGTCGTCCAGCGCGGTCCGCACCTCCTTCACGGTCTTGTCGGCAGTCTCGCGCAACTCCGCGGCCAGAGCGTCCTTGCCTTGGGGGATGTTCTCCAGCATCGTCTTGAGGATCAGGCACGACACCGGGTTCAGGTCGCTCGCGAACGTCTCGCACAAAAGCCGCAAGGCCTCCAGGGGGATTGAGCCTCCCCCTGAGAAGGGGTCGACGACCAAGGGCGGGGTGTCCCCGTGCGCCGCCCTGACCAGGTCGCGCGCAACCTTGAGATAGGAGGGGTTCGTTGCCCGCTTCCAGTCGGCGAAGTCGCCGATGAACTCCAGGAGCGTGTCGCGCAACCCACGGTCTGATGCGATTTGCTTCCTCTGCTTCGGGGGTAGGAGGTCCCAAGCCGCGAGGATCCTGCGCGCCTCTTCCTTGAACGCCTGGGGGCAATGCTCGTCGCACGGGTCTGGCAGAAGAAGCGCCATCAGCATCGCCCTTGATGACGCCAAGGGTCGGCGGGCCCACCACAGGTGCAGTGTCGACGGATGCCCGCGGTGGATCAGCTTCTCATGCCTGGCGTGCGCGGAGACGCGGCCGAGGGGGAAATCCACCTCCGCGAGTCGCTTGCACTCCTTGGGGATCACGATGCTTCCGGGTTGCGGTCGCCGGGGGTGGAGCGTAGGCGTGCGCCATTCCGCCGCCGCTGGGGACCGGGGTCTCCCGGCCTCTCGGCAATGCATTTCCCCTCACCGCGCATCACCTCCCTCATTATAGCCTCTTGGGTCACCTCTCGGTGCCGCGGTCGTCGACGCCGGCTTCCCGGTCGGGTTGCCCACGGGGGAGGGCACGGATGATACGTTGCCTCGCGTGCGGGCAGTCCGCGTCAGGCAGGTCGGTCCGGGACAACCCCGGCACGTCTCGGCATCCCTCTGTCATGCGGGAACCACTTGGTCGCGGGTCCTCGGCGGTCGGGACCACGCCCCGCATGCAACCGGTCGGCGGCACGCAAGGTTGATCACGCCGCCGGGGAGAGACACAGCGCAACGCGTGGCGCCGTCGGTCAACGGGGCCGTCAACGGCGTGGGAATCTTCGGCCTGCACAGGTTGCGATGGCGCGTGGCTCGCGCGTGCCCGTACAATCGTCTCAGCGATGAGATTGACCGAGGACACACTGAGGCGGCTGACCGAGGGTCGGTTGCGCGATGCGTTGGCGACCGGCGAGCTGGACCCGGTTGGCCTTGTGCCGGCGCCGCCACCGGAGAGACTGCAGGTTCCCGACCGGGAGCTGACCGCGCTGATGCTTGTCGCGGCGACCAACCAGAACCCGGAGTTAGTTGACGTGTTGGTCGAGGCCGGCGCGAAGGTGGACGCCGCCAGTCCGGGGTCGTTGCTGACCGCGCTGTCGCTCGCGGCGATGGCGAACCCGCAGGGGGCGGTCGCGACCCGCCTGATCGAGTACGGGGCGGACTGTGATCACCGAGACATCGAGGGGTGCACGCCGCTCATGCGGGCGGCGGCGACGGGCAACCGGGAGGCGGCCCGCGTCATTGTCCCTCACGTGTCAAGCGTCGACACCCGGGACCAGAGGGGCTGGACCGCGTTGACCTTCGCGGTCGCCGGTCTCAACCTCGACATTGCCGACGACTTGGTGGCGGCCGGCGCGGCGAGGGACGCACGGACCGATGACGGGTTCGGCTTGGGTCGCGTGTACGAGTGTGCCTGCGACGACCGGGGCATTCGGCCGGCGCCGGAGGTGCTCGCCCGGTTCGCCGGTTGACTACTTCCGCGCGCGCTTCCCGAACAGGAGGTAGTCCGCGCTCACGCCGTAGGTCTCGCAGATCTT
>CAZZIL010000129.1:0-1811 GCA_964654265.1 uncultured Gammaproteobacteria bacterium
GTTCTACGCGTGGGAGTTCGGGACGCTCCTCGGCGACACCCCGATCCTGGTGGACATCGTGTACTCCTCGCTGATCAGCCAATCCGGGTCGACACTCACCCCGGTGGAAGCCTTCGAGAGCGCCCGCGGACTGGCCGAGGAATACAGCGCCACGCTGGACGTGGACGAGAACGGAGAGGTCAACGGCGTGGACGGGCTGATGATGTTCTACGCGTGGGAGTTCGGGACGCTCCTCGGCGACACCCCGATCCTGGTGGACATCGTGTACTCCTCGCTGATCAGCCAATCCGGGTCAACGCTCACCCCGGTGGAAGCCTTCGGGAACGCCCGACAGGCAAGGCTTTGAGCCTCCCGGTTGTCCGGGCGGACCCGCCGGACAAGGTGAGGCCCGGGACGGGAAAGCCCGTCCGCCGCGGGCGCGGCCGGCAACCTTTCCCCCGACTTGGCACCGTCCCTTTCCGCACCGGCACGGCGGCGGCGCCATGGGCCAGCCTGGCGGGAGCGCATCCGCACAGCCGGCCATGCCCGCTGCCGGAATGCGGTGCGGCCTGCGAGGGCCCTTCCGCCTCGCGCCAACTCACCAAGGCCTCCGGGCGCGACTGCCCGCCTTGCCCTGATCTGCCGCGCCGGACCCGGACCCCGATTCCCCTGCCCAACCTCCTCCTGCGCGGCAAGTCGGCGTCAACAACCAGACAGGCACCCTCGGCTTGTCCTGGGCGCGCACACCCGATGTGGCGCCGCAACGCGCCACCAAGCGGGGCGGCGCCTGGCCCGCCCGTGGTAGAATGTCCCCCTAACCGGAAACCCCAATGTCCAGAGTCTGCGAGATCACCGGCAAGCGCGTGATGCGGGGCAACAATGTCTCGCACGCGAACAACAAGACCAAGCGCGTGTTCAGGCCGAACCTGATGCGGCGGCGCCTGTGGAGCGAGCGCGAGGAGCGCTGGGTCACCCTGCGCATCTCGAAGGCCGCGTTGCGCGAGATCGACCGGAAGGGGCTGGACGCCGTGCTTGACGAGCGCCGCGCGCGCGCGAAGGCCTGACATGGGGACCAAGCGCAAGCGCGAGCGCATCCGGCTGGTGTCGTCGGCCGACACCGGGCACTTCTACGTGACCACGAAGAACAAGCAAAAGAAGCAGGAGAAGATGGAGATCCTGAAGTTCGACCCGGTCGCGCGCAAGCACGTCGCCTACAAGGAGACGAAGATCAAGTAGCCCGCCCGTGCGGGCTCAGGCGCCGAGCCCCCGCGGCGCGACCAACATCCCGTCAGGGTCGCAGTAGACCCAGTCCCCGGGGCGGCACACCGCGCCGCCGAGCACAAGCGTGACGCCGGCGCTCCCCGACGACTGCTTCCGGCTCCTGGCAGGGCAGGTCCCGACGGCGAACACCCCGATGTCGCAGGCCGCGATCTCGGCGGTGTCGCGCACGGCGCCGTCGACGACGATGCCGGCCCACCCGTTGTCCGCCGCCAGCCGGGCGATGTTGCCGCCGACGAGCGCGCAACGCAACGACCCGCCGCCATCGACCACCAGCACGCGCCCGTCCCCCGGCTCCTCCAGCGCCTTGCGCACCAGCGAGTTGTCCTCGCAGCACCGGACCGTGGCGGCCGGGCCGCAAAACCGGGCACGGCCGCCGTAGCCGCGGAACTGAAGCGCGCACGCGGAGACCTCGCCCTCGTGCGCGTCGTACAGGTCGGGTGTGGTCCAGTCGTCCGCCATCGCCGTGTCCTCCGCGCGAATCATAACCCGAGGCCGCGGCGGCAGATCGGCGCCGGCGACGGCACGAACCCGGCAGGCGCCAGGCATGCGGG
>CAZZIL010000130.1:0-2033 GCA_964654265.1 uncultured Gammaproteobacteria bacterium
AGCCGCTGACGGCGGAGATGATGGCTGGCGACCAGGTCGCCCTCGCAAGCAGGCTCGCACCAGGGAGGCGCATCAGCCTGGCGGGCGTCCTCGCCGGGTGGGCCAGGAGGTTGGTGGTTGGCGGTCGCGGTCTGCCTGCCGACGAGATGTTTCGGAGGGCGGCCAAGACCTCGGCCTGGGACGCCCTGCACGCCTCGTTGCGGGAAGGCCCTGTGCTGCTGACGGTCGACGATGCCGATGAGATGCCCGTCGACTTCGGGCAGGACTTCCTTCAGGCCGCGCAGGACTTTGTTGCGGCGGGGTTGCCGCTGTTTGTGGTCCTTGCCGGCACGCCGGGGCTTCCGGCCCACCTTGGGAAGATGCGGGCCGGCTTCTGGGGGCGGTCCAAGATGTTGCGGATCGGCCGCCTGGAGACCGCCGACGCGGTGCGGAACGCCTTGGCCATTCCGGCAAGGGACTCCGGGATGCCGATTGACGGGGACGCGCTGGCGCTGCTGGTGGAGGAGAGCCAAGGGTGTCCCTTCGTTGTGCAGACACTCGGCCACGGGTCTTGGGAGGCGGCCCACGGGCGCGGGGGGACCCGGCGGATCACCGCGGAGGACGCGCGAAACGGGATCGCCACCGCGAAGGAAGAGTTGCGGGGGGTTTGCGGCGAGTGCCGGAGCGAGATGCGCAAGCAAGGTGTCTTGGGCGAGGCGGAGGCCGTCTCAAGGGTGGTCGTTGACCAGGATGATCCGGATGCCCGACTCACGGGGGAGGAACTGATGGCCGCGGTGGAGAGTGTCGCGATCCCCAACGGCCGGGACCCGGACGAGGCCTTGGAGAGGCTGATGCGCGTGGGGCTGGTCTGGAAGACCCCCGATATGGACTGGGTGCCGGGGATCCCGTCGCTCTGCGCGTCTCTTGTCGAGTGGGAGGGGGCGCCCGCCAAGTGACAGGCGCCGCGGTGTCGGGATCGACGGGACCAGGCGAGGGGAGACCGTGACGGCCCCCCGCTACGACATTCCCTTCGTGCGCGATGACGGTGGGGAGGAGAGGTCCGGGATTGCCAGTGAGCTTCCGTCCGATCGGCTGGAGGCCGTGCGCTCGGTGGCGATCGTGACCGGCAAGTCCTTCGCGGAGGTCCACGCGCACGCCGGGGAGATCGCGTCCGTCTCGGACAACGCCGAGGCGTGGGCGGCCGCCCTTGCCGGCCGCGCCGGGTTGACGGAGGTCGACCTGTTCGGTCACTTCGACTATGTCCCCGATCCCGTGGAGGTGCTGGAGTTGGGGGAGGATACCGGCGTGCGCCGGTTCATGCTGATGGTGGACACCGCCTTCGGCGAGACCTGCCACTGCGCGGTCCGCGAGGGGAAGATTCACGGCGTCAGGGACGTGTTGGGCGATGTCGGCGGCGGGCACGAGATCGAGGTCGTGGGCCTGTGGGTCCGGGACAAGGAGGCCGGCAAGATGGAGGGCGCTGGACCGGACCGCGACACGTGGCCGGCATGATGCCGCCGGGTTCCGGCGAGCGCACCCCTGCCTGTTGCCTGCCGATGCGGACGACAGCGAAGTCGGGACGGTCTGGGTCCGCGAGAAGGGCGCCAGCAAACTCACCTGCCGGATCACGACTGACCGGGACGGCAACGAACCCCTCGGCCACCGCGGGTCGGGGGCGCCGGCCACGCGCGCGTGGGACGCAGGCGATCCGCAGTGATCACTCGCGCGCCCGGCGGCGTGTGTTCCGGGGTTCCTCTCCTTGGTTGGTGGTGTCGGTCACGAGAACAGCCACATGAGCGCCCCCACGCCGACCACGAAAGCGAGGATCCACGGCAGGAACAGACTCCAAACGGCGCCAGTGAGCAGGTCGCGGATGGCCTCGCGCCTGAAGGCCGCCGCCTTGTCGGCCTCGGAAGGGGGAGGCGTGAGCACGCGTGTGATGTGCTCTGGCAACGGCCCGCCAAAGGCATCGTCATCGTTGAGGAGGGCTTCCAGGCGCTTGCGGTACTGTCGCGTCTCGCGGTCGACGGCCAAGTCGACCGGGTACTGGCTGA
>CAZZIL010000131.1:0-1919 GCA_964654265.1 uncultured Gammaproteobacteria bacterium
TACAAGGGAGGTAGCACTGCGGCGTTGCACTCCCGTCAATGCACCCACTTGGGTCGCCCACCGCAAGTGATCGGTTTGCTTCACCACTTCTCCTATGAACTCAATCGGTTATGGGATCCGCCCACAGGCTCTTAGAGCAGATCCTCCGAAAAAACATGCCGGACCGCACGCCAACGCGGGCGCGGGTCCTGCCATTGTGTTATCCGGGCGATGCCGGACGGGCGGGCTGTCTGTCCGGGCCCGCCCCCCGGTCACTCGTCGGCGCGACCCGCGAAATACCCGCACAACGACGGGATGCCGGGCTCCCACTCGCCGTCAAGTGTCTCCCAGATCAGCCCCAGGCGGACAAGCGCCTCCGATGCCGTGTCGGGGGACGACCCGTGGGACGGGGCCGTCTCCGCCAGGATCCTGTCCAGCTCGCCGTCCGTGATGCGGGCGCGTTTCCCCGATGCGACGATCGCCCTCGACACCGCCTTGGCTTCAGGCAGGACTCGTTGCCTCTTAGCCTCACGGTAGCGGTCCCGGTAGAGCTCTGCCCGCTGTTCGTTCACCTCGACCAAGCCTGCCGTGGCGTCCGCAAGCGTGATGCCTTGGAAGTTTCGCGCCCTTGTCGCGGCCTCCCAGACGAAATACCCGAGCAGCTGCACAAAGAACGGATAGCGCTGGCTCTCCTTGACAAGCAGCGCGAGGGCGTCGTCGCTGATCGGGCGGCCGCGGCGCCGGGCCGGGTCGGCCAAGGCCTTCCGGACCTCCTCCTCCAATTCCAGGCGGCCGATCCGCAGCCGGGTGCAACGCTCCCAGAAGCTGGCCCGCATTGTCTGGAGGTTCGTTGTGATGCCCGGGGTCCCCGCAAGCACGAGGAGCAGCCGATGCTTCTTCATTATGAGGTCCTGCGCCGTCTGGAGCAGCTCCGTCCCGGATTCGGTCGGCATCTCGTGCGCCTCGTCCACGATCAGGACGACCGAAGACTTGTGCAGCAGCGACTCCAGCGCCGGCTTGATCGCGACCTCCGTCTCGTCGTCGTCCTTCTCGAACTCCACGCTCAGGCGGAACTCGTGCCATCCCCCCTCCACCTTGCGGATTTTTCCCATCCCGGACTTTCTTCCGGCGTCCAGCACCCCGGTGAGCGCGCCCGCGCCGCCGCGCATCCGGGTGGCGAGCAGGGTGCAGGCCACGGCATCCATCTTCCGCGCGTTCTCGAACAGTTCCCCGATGAGCGTGGTCTTGCCGTTGCCGCGCGGGCCGTACAGGACGACACCTCCGCCGGGACCCCTGTTGCAAACTCGCCTCAGTCTGCCCTCCAAGATCGATGCGGCCCTTTCGTGGCCGGCACGGAGCGGCGGGGTAGCCCCCATGTCCGGGGTGAACGGGTTCTCTGCGTGTTCCATTGCATTCGATTATAGCCCAAAAGACCCGGCCGGGGCACGCGTCACCGTTGCGGGGGTCTTTGGCGCGTGCGTCGGGCGGCGGAGTCGTTCCGGCCTTCCGGTTCCGGGGCGGGCAAGTCCGCCCCGCCTCGCGGGCGCGGCGGCGCGTCCCGAAGGGGCCAAGGACACCGATGCCACCCGGTCGGCCATTTCGCCAGGCGGTTCGCGGTCGGGCTGGCCAGCACCGACGGTGCCGGGTCGGTGCGGACCTTGCCGGGGCGGACGCATGCATGTTGCCGCGCAAGGCGACTTGGCGTCGGCCACCGGCTCGCCGAGTTCGGTCGTCTGCCCGGAGCGATCTCCGGCGGGCATGCGCCCCGCCGTCGCCACGCGTCCCACGGCCGATCCCGACGCAAGGGGATCCACCTGGGCAGGCCTGGAGACTGGCGCGTTGTGCCGCGCGCGGCCGCGAACGGCGCGGCGGGGATCTTTCGGGCCGGACATCGCGGGAGTCGGGAGAGTCGGTCCTCGGCGTGGGGGGCGGCGCTTGGT
>CAZZIL010000132.1:0-15514 GCA_964654265.1 uncultured Gammaproteobacteria bacterium
TCAGGGTGATCGACCTCTGGGAGTGGCGCTTCCGCGCCGACAACCCGGACGTCTTCCCGGCGACGGTGACGCTCACGCTCGGCGGCCGGGAGGTGCACTACGTGATGGACCCGGTGTCGCAGCCGGTCGGGGACGTCACCCTCGACATCGCCGACGGCACCACCTCCGAGGCGACGCTCACCGCCGTGGTGACCGTCCCGATCGGCTCCGACCAGCCCGGCGAGTTCAGGCTGCTCCCGGTGAGCGTCGTGGGCGGGGATGGGTTTGTGGCGGACCCGGCCGCGGCCGGCCCGCTGCTGAGCCTGGACTTCCCCGGGGAGGTCGCCAACGGCTGCGACGCCGCCGCGCTCCTCGGCGACGACGGATGCATGTTGCGCGCTCCGCAGAACGGAAACGTGACCATGACGGTGGACCTGTCGCGGCTGTCGCCGGGCGGGTCGCTGTTCACGCTCGTCTTCGGCGACGAGAGGGTGCCGGTGAGGGTTCCGTTGCGCCACGAGCTGTCTGCCGGGCCGTACGAGGTGCCGGGCGGATCCGTCGAGTCGTTCGTCACGCTCTCGTTGCCGAGGGCCCGTGAGCCCGGCGAGGCCGTGCCGCCGGTTACGGTGCGCTCCCCCGGCCAGGTCTGGGACATGGCCAACCCGGGGTCGCCGACGCCCCTCGACACCGGCGCCTGCTCGCCGTGCGTGGTCAATCCCACGGCGGACGGACTCACCCTCGGGGTGAGCATCTCCGGTCCGACGACCCTCACCATTGACGGGGCCCCGGTCGTCGTGCACGCCAACGACCAAGTGACGCTGTTTGCCGACGAGGTCGCCTCAATTCAGAGGGGCGGCCCCCAAAGCACACTTGTGGTACGGGCGCACGTCCCGGGCGGGCGCACGCCGGCGGCGCTGACGGTGACCGTGGCCTCGTTGCCGGTGGGCTACGCGATCCCCGGGCATGCAGACGCCGCCTGTGCCGATCCCGCCATGGTCGGCCGGGACTGCGAGGTGACCCTGACCGACGGAGCCGGCGATGTTGCGCTGACCGGCGTGAGCGGCGCCGCCAATGCGAACGTTGAGGTCGTGCTCGGCACGTTGACGGCAACTGTGCAGGTGTTCCCGACCAACATTGAGCTGCTGGACGACCCGGGGGTGCACTCCGCCTCACCGGTCGTTCTCACCGCCGGCGGTGGCGTGGGCACGCTGACCCTGACTGCCCGTCCCGTGCACCTCATCAACGGCATAGATATCACCCTCGCGCCCGGGATGTGGCTCCCCGGGGACATCAATTGCGGCACCCCCTCCAATAGAGAGCGTCGCTGTGGTGCCCAGATCACATCGGGGGTATCGGAGTTCAGGATCGCCGCGGACGAGACCGCCGCCGTCGGCACCCACTATCTTGGGATTATACGCGCCGGCTACCGTCAGGGATTGCCCGTCCGGGTGGAGGTGCGCCGCCCGCCCGCCTCCACCGTGGGTCCGCGCCGGGTGGAGCTCGGCCGCCCCGGGAGCCTCGGCCGCGTCACCGGCGTGTCGACGCTGTCGGTCGTCAGCCCCCTGCGCGAGTTCCCGTCCACCCAGGGTGGTGGCGATCCCGCGATCACGATTTCGGTGACGGTGGCCGCCGGGTCGGACCCGGCGGCCGACGTGATCCCGTACCGGGTCGAGGGCGGGAAGGACCTGACCCTTCACACCGACGGCCGACTGGTCCCGGGCGACGCGGCCGAGCGCGGCGACTGCGTGGGCGGCAGCACCTTCCAGCAGAGCCTGCGCGACGGGTGTTTCCTGCCGGTGCCGGACGACGGCGTCATCCGGCTGCCTTACCGCCATCGGGTGGCCCTCGCCAACACCGAGGCGTTGGCGACGCTGATCCTGGGGTCGGGCGCCGACGAGGTGCGAATCACCGTCGGGCGCGCCCCGCCGGGCGGCTCCGCGCTCGCGGTGCGCTCGGTGACGACGCCCACGGTGCGGATCGAGGTGAGGTCGCGCGGTGCCGGCGGCTTCGGCGCCGTGGGGGCCGAGACCAGTGTGGCGCTGACTCTGGACATGGGGTCCGGGCCGTTCAACGATGACGACTACGTGGTGCTGCGGGCATCGCGGCCGGGCGAGGACGGCAACTTCGTGTTCGCCAACAACGTCGGCTCGCTGGCAAGGAATGTGTGCGTCGCCGGGGACACCAACCTGGGGATGCTGGGCGACCACGGCGGCTGCCGGATACCGGTCGCGCTGCTCGGCACGGTGACCGGGTCGCCCAACCTGAGGGTGCTCCCCCCGGCTTGGTACTTCACCTACTGGTCGGACGACTTGGCGGACTTCCCGGCGACCGCGACGCTCACGGTCGGCACACAGGAGGTGCACTTTGTGGTCGATCCGACCGTCTCGCCGACCGCCGACCCGGCCGTCTCGGGCGAGGGGCCGTTCGTCTCCGACCCGGCCTTGACGGCGACGGTCGTCGTCCAGGTCGGCGCCGCCGACACGTCCATCGATACGCGGTTGTTGCCGTTCCGCGTCGAGAGCGGGTCGGGGTTTGTCGGCGAGCCCGGCGCGAGCGGGCCGCTCTTGGGGCTGTCGTTCCCGTCGGGGGTGGGGACCGGTTGCGATCCGGTGACCGCGCTCGGCGCCAACGGGTGCCGGTTGCTGGCGCCGTCCGATGGCAACGTGACCGCGACGGTCCAGCTGGCGCGGATGACGGCCGACGGGACGTTGCTCACGCTGGTGTACGGGGAGGGCTCCGACGCCCGCCGAGTGACGCTTGGGCGCTCCAGCGCGCTCAGCGGCGAGGTCCCCACGCGCCCGCTCGCCGACGATGCCGCCGACGACACCGCCCCCGCGCCCGACGTCCTCGCCACGCCCGCCGCCGAGACCGGACTCCTGCTCCCGACCAACTACCGCTGGTCACCAGACCCAATGGTCACGCTCTCGCTCTCAAGACCCCTCCAACCCGGAGAGACAATCCCCCCCGTCTCCGTCTCAGTCTCCTTGCCGGGCGTCGAGGTGGCGCCGGCGGGGGCGGTGGACGGCGCGGGCTGTGACATTGGCGGCGGCGAGCGTTGCGTGTTCGGCGTGGACGGCGTGTTGCCGTTGTTTGCGCGCCGCGCTGCCGGGTCGGGGTCGTCCGGCGACGTCGTGTTGCATTCGGGCGGGCTGCCGTTCCTGACGGTGCGTCTCGAATAGCCATGGTGGACCGCACGCCGACAGGCGTCTCTGCTCCCGTTCTCGGTCGCCTATTGCGCATGCCGGGCTTCCCGGGCTTGTCGGGCATGCCGGGCTTCCTGGGCGGCTCCCGGCCCCCGGGCTTGCCTTGCGCTGTCGCCTCGCGCGCGCATCGCGCGCGACGGCGCCGCCGCGCCGCCGGGTATTCGCTCGTTGAGCTGGCGATCGTGCTCGCCGCCGGCGGGCTGCTCGCTGCCGGGCCGCTGCTCCTCGTGCACAACCGCGCCGCCGTCGACACCGAGGAGTCGGCGCGCCGCCAGCTCGAGATCGCCGCGCAGGCGGTCGTCGACTATGCCGCGACGCACCGCACCGTTGCGCGCTCCGTCTCCGTCAACGGCGGGAGACCCGCGTGGATCCCGGACGGGCGGCCGCACCTGCCGTGCCCGGACCGCGACGGCGACGGCCACGAGGACCGCGCCGGCGCGTCCGTCGACCCGTCGTTCAACGTCTTCGTCTCCCCCCCGGCAGCGTCTCCGGGCGCCCCGGCGAGAACTCCGGGGAGTGTGCCGTCTCCACCGGCTGGCTCCCCCACGAGACGCTCAACCTCCCGGCCACGGACCCCTGGGGAAACCTCCTCGTCTACCGCGTCGGCCTGGTGTTGTCCAACCCGTTGGTGGGGATCGACTCGCGCTCGCGGGCGAACTCGTACGACTTGTCGGCGCCGTTGCGCCTGGGCGACGACGGCGCGGGGGGCGTCCGGCTGAAGTTGCCGGCGCTGTCGGAGCGCGCGTCGGCGCGCGGGTGGCACATGCCGCCGCTGGTGTGTGTCGGGCACCCCGAGGACGAGGACGACGGCGTGTGCGCCGCCGGGGAGTTTGCCGGGGTGGTTGTCGGGCCCGGCGGGTCGGCGACGGTGTCGGGTCCCCACGACGGGATGGAACGGTGCACACCCGCACCGGTGGCGACCTGACGCGCGCGGCGGTGGACATCGCGGCGTTCGCGGTGCTCTCCGCCGGGCGGGACCTTTCCGGGCCGCTGCTGTCGCGTTCGGCGCTCATAGACGAGGGGGTGCGCAGCACCTGCCGGGCGCGCGAGCCGCGCGCCGCTGGCGCGTCCTGGGGGGACTTGCACAACTACCGGGTGTTGCGCGAGTCGGTGTGCAACAGCCGTGGCGAGAGCGCAGTGCTCTACGCGCCGCCGCGGCCGCGCCACCAGCGTGCATCCTGTCCGCGGCGTGCGCGCCGGGAACCGCAAGACGGCCGTGAGGCCGCAAGGATGCGACAGAAAGGGAGGCGAATGCCCCCCCTCACTCCCGCGTAGCGCTAACTCCCGAAGGCCGAGCAATGCGTGATCCGGGAAACTCCCCGCAACTCAGGGATGCCACAATCCACCTGTCCCCTCAATGGCGCAACCCCGCCAAATGTGTTGAGCCACGTCATCGGCCGCGGCGGTCGGATAAAATCCCCCTTTTGGGAGAGAGCCCCGATGGTCCACGCATATGTCGCGCGCGCCGCCCGCCGGTTGCGCCGCGCCTTGCTTGTCGGGTTGCTCGCCCTCTCCGCGCCGGCGCCCGCGCAGGAGAAGCTGGTCGTCCACCACTTCCTCGGGCCGACGGCGCCGCAGCACGCGCAGTTTGTCAAGCCGTGGGCGGAGCGCGTGGAGGCGGCCTCCGGCGGCGCGCTGGAGATCGACATCTTCCCGTCGATGGCGCTGGGCGGCAAGCCCCCGGAGCTGTACCGCCAGTTGCGCGACGGCACCGTCGACATTGTCTGGACCGTGATCGGCTACACCCCCGGGGTGTTCCCGCGCACGGAGGTGTTCGAGCTGCCGTCCGTCCACCGCGGCAGCGCGCGCGCGACCAACCTGGCGATCCAGGACGTCTACGATGAGATGCTGGCGGACGACTTCGCCGAGGTGCGGCCGCTGCTGGTGCACGCCCACACCGGCAACGCGCTGCACGTCTCCGGCATCGAGGTCTCGGGGATCGGCGACCTGGGCGGGGTCAAGCTGCGCACCCCGTCGCGCACCGGGGCCTGGATGATCGAGGCGTGGGGGGCCGAGCCCGTCGGCATGCCGCTGCCGGCGCTGCCGCAGGCGCTGTCGAAGGGGACCGTCGAGGGCGCGCTGATCCCGTTCGAGGTCGTCCTCCCGACACGGGTCCACGAGCTGACGGACTACTCGGTGGAGGGGAGCCACCGCTTCGGGACGTCCGTGTTCCTGTTCGCGATGAACCGGGAGCGCTACGAGTCGCTCCCTCCGGACCTGCGCGCGGTCATCGACGCCCACTCGGGCGCGGCGATCGCCGCCGAGGTCGGCGAGGTCTCGGACCGGGTCGAGGAGCCCGGCAAGCGGGCGCAGCTCGAGTCGGGGGGCAGGATCCTCGGGCTGTCGGCGGCGGCGCAGGCCGAGTTCGACGCGCGCTCCGCGCTCGTCGAGGCGCGCTGGGTGCGCGCCGCCGACGAGGCGGGCCTCCCCGGCGCGCGGATGGTGAGGGCGGCCAAGGAGGCGGTCGCGCGCGCGACCCGCTAGGGTCCGCCCGGCAGCGGCGTGCGCCCGGCCGACCGGCTCGCGACGGCGGCGCGCGCCTGGGCGCTCGCCGGCGGCGCCCTGTTGCTCGCGATCGTCGCGGTCACCGCGGTCAACGTCGGCGCCTTCGCGCTCGACACCGTCACGCGCAACCTTGGCGTGCGCGTCCCGGGGCTGCCCGGCTACGAGGACTTCGTCCGCCTGGCGATCGGCCCGGCCTTCCTGATGCTGTTCCCGCACTGCCAGCTGGTGCGCGGCCACGTCACCGCCGACGTGTTCACGGACCGGCTGCCCGCCCGGCTGAAGCGCCGGCTGGACACCCTCTGGCGCTGGCTGACGGCGGCCGCCGCCGCCGCGCTCGGCGCGGGCCTCGCCGTCGGCATGCTTGAGACCCGGGCCGACAACGTGCTCTCCCCGATCCTCGGGTGGGCCGAGTGGCCTTTCCAGCTGCCGGCGATCGTGTCGCTGTTCCTCTGGGCCGCGGCCGCGGCGCTCCCGCCGGGGCAGGATGGCGAGTGAGGCCATCGGCGCGGCGGGGCTGCTCGCGCTGTTCGCCCTGCTGGCGCTGCGCGCCCCGATCGGGCTCGGCATGCTCGCCGTCGGGCTCGCCGGCAACTGGCTGCTCAGCCTGGAGCAGGACCATTTCCGCTTCGTCCCGTACCTGAAGCAGTTCAAGACGCTGCTGTGGTCGACGGCATCGAACTACGAGCTGTCGATCCTTCCGCTGTTCATCCTGATGGGCTACCTGAGCGCCAACATCGGCCTCAGCCGCGACCTGTTCGCCGGGGCGGCCGCCCTGGCCGGGCGCGTGCGCGGCGGGATCGCGATGGCGGCCGTCGGCGCCTGCGCCGGCTTCGGCGCCGTGTGCGGGTCGTCGCTCGCGACCGCGTCGACCATGGGGCGCATCGCGCTGCCGGAGCTCAGGCGCGCGCGCTACGACCCCGGGTTCGCCGCCGGCGTGCTCGCCGCCGGCGGCACCCTCGGGATCCTGATCCCGCCGTCGGTCGCGCTGGTCGTCTACGCGATCATCGTCGAGGCCTCCGTCATCGAGATGTTCCAGGCGGCGATCGTCCCAGGGCTGCTTGCCGTCGCGTTCTTCCTGTGCGCGATCGCCGCGCTCGCGCGCCGCGGCCCCGGGTACGCCGGGGCGGCCGACGTGCCCGAGGCGGGCGCGCGCCGGCGGGACCTGCTGCGCGCGCTGCCGGTGACGCTGATCTTCGGCGCCGTCATCGCCGGCCTCGCGCTCGGACTGTTCACGCCGACGCCGGCCGCCGCCGTCGGGGTCCTCGCCGTGCTCGCCTACGGACTGGCGACCCGGCGGCTGGGCCTGCCGGCGCTCCGCGCGTCGCTGCTCGACACGGCCAAGACCGCCGGCATGGTCTGCTTCGTCCTGTTCGGCGCCGAGGTCCTCAAGGGGTTCTTCGCCCGCTCGGGGCTGCCGGTCGCCCTGTCGGCGTGGGCCCAGGTCGCGGACGTCAGCCCGCTCGCCATGCTCGCGCTCGTCCTCGTCGTCTTCATCGTCCTCGGCTGCTTCATGGACTCGCTGTCGATGGTCCTGGTGATGGTGCCGTTCCTCTGGCCGGTGCTCGCCGAGGTCAACGGCGGCGACTGGGTGACCGCACAGGACGCCGCCTTCGGCATGGACACCGACCAGCTCAAGGTCTGGTTCGGCATCCTGTGCCTGGCCGTCATCGAGCTCGGGCTGATCACCCCGCCCGTCGGGCTCAACGTCTTCGTCATCAGCTCCATCGCCAAGGACATCCCGATGGGCCGGGTCTTCCGCGGGGTGTCGCCGTTCCTCGGCGTCGAGCTCGTGCGCGTCGCCGTCATCCTCGCGTTCCCGGCGCTCGCGCTGTGGCTCCCGGCCGCGCTGCGATAGCGGGCGCACGCACGCGCCCGCCGACGCCCGACGCCGGGGCCGTCACTCCGCGAAGAACAGCTGCTCCCCGCGAACCTTGTACGAGTTGATCCGCCGCGCCGTCCCCGACGACACCAGCCAGCGCACAAACTCCGACGCGAGCGCGTGGTCGGTGTGCGGGTGGCGCTCCGGGTTCACGGCGATCACGCTGTACGGGTTGTGGAGCCGGGCGTCGTCGGCGCCGTCGACCATGACGGCGAGGTCGACGCGGTCCGAGAGGAACAGGAACGTCCCGCGGTCCGAGAGCGTGTACGCGCGCTTCTGGTCGGCGACGAGCAGGGCGTTGGCCATGCCGACCCCGGTCTCCAGGTACCACTCGCGGTCCCTTCGGTTTTCGGTCCCGGTCTCGGCGTCGAGCAGGGCCCACAGCGACAGCTCCTTGTTGTGGGTGCCCGAGTCGTCGCCGCGCGACACGAACGGCGCGCGCGCGCGCGCGATCGCGCCGAGGGCGCGGACGATGTCGCCCTGTCCGGCGACGCCGGCCGGGTCCCCCGGCGGGCCGGCCAGGACGAAGTCGTTGTGCATGACGCGGCGCCGGCCGACGCCGTGGCCGGCGGCGACGAACGCCTTCTCGGCCTCGGGGCTGTGCACCAGCACGAGGTCCGCGTCGCCAGCCTCGGCGATGCGCAGGGCCTTGCCGGTGCCGACCGCCATGACGAGCACCCGGCAGGCGCACATCCCCTCGAACTCGGGCAGCAGGTGCTGCAGCAGCCCGGAGTTCTCGGTGCTGGTCGTGGTCGCGAGCCTGAGCCGGGGCGGGGCGTCCCCGGCGGCCGCGGCCGCGGAGAGCGACGCCGCCAGGCAGGCGGCGAGCGCGGCGGCGGCGAGCGCGACGGACGCCGGGAGCGCCCGGGCCCGGGCCGCGCGCCGCCGGGCCGCCAAGGCCGCGTCTGGACGGGGACACCCGGGCATGCGGCATTATAGTGACGGCGCCCCGCGGGCGCGCGCGGCAGGGCGCGCGCCGCCGCGCCGGGGCGCCCGTCGGGCGATTCGTTAGGATTCACCCTTTGCACGCCGGACCGATCCCGCCGCGATGTTCGCCTACACAGTCAGACGCCTGGCCTACGCGCTCCCCATCCTGGTCGGGGTCAACTTCCTGATCTTCCTCCTGTTCTTCGTCGTCAACGACGTCGACGACGTCGCGCGCCTCCACATCGGCGGCAAGCGCGCGGCGGCGCAGGAGGAGATCGACCACTGGAAGCGCCAGCGCGGCTACGACAAGCCGCTGTTTGTCAACGCGGAGGCGGACGGCGCGGGGGTGCTCACCGAGACGGTGTTCTTCGAGAAGTCGGCGCGGCTGTTCGTCTTCGACTTCGGCAAGTCCGACGCCGGGCGCCGCATCGGCGACGAGATCCGCGAGCGCATGTGGCCGAGCCTGGCGATCGCGATCCCGACGTTCGTCGTCGGGCTGGGGGTGAACATCACGCTGGCGCTGCTGCTCGCGCTGTTCCGGGCGACGCGCTTCGACGTGGTCGGTGTCGGCGTGCTGGTGCTGCTGATGTCGATCTCCGGGCTGTTCTACATCATCGGCGGCCAGGTGCTCTTCAGCAACCTGCTGAAGTGGACGCCGGTGTCCGGGTACTCCGACGACCTCCTCGGGATCAAGTTCGTGGTGCTGCCGTTCCTGATCGGCGTGGTCGGCGGGATCGGCTCCGGCGCGCGCTTCTACCGCACCGTGTTCCTGGAGGAGATGGAGCGCGACTACGTCACGACCGCGCGCGCGAAGGGGCTGACCGAGATGCGCGTGCTGTTCGGGCACGTCCTGAAGAACGGGATGATCCCGATCCTGACCGGGGTGGTCGCGGTGATTCCCCTGCTGTTCATGGGCTCGCTGCTTCTCGAGTCGTTCTTCGCGATCCCCGGCCTCGGCAGCTACACGATCGACGCGATCCAGCAGCAGGACTTCGCGATCGTGCGCTCGATGGTGTTCCTCGGGTCCGTGCTCTACATCGTCGGGCTGGCGCTGACGGACATCTCCTACTCGCTGGTGGACCCGCGGGTGCGGCTCTGACATGGCCGGGTTCGAGCCGCACGTCTTCATCACCGACGTCCTGCTGTTCGCCGTGGTCGGCGCCGTCGCGCTCGCGGCGCGGCGCGCGTGGCGTGATCCCCACTGGCGCGGCACCCTTCGCGCGGTGTGCTCGGACCGGCGGGCGGCCTGGGGGCTTGTCGTGCTGGCGCCGTACCTCGCGGTCACCCTGCTCGACTCGCTGCACCTGTCGCCGCAGGTCGGCGAGCAGGACGGCGAGCCGGTCTACTCGACCCGCGTGCTCAGCGTGCTGGACCTGGCGCTCACCGGGCTGCGCGAGCGGCGCGAGTCGACCTACTCGGCGCCGCTCGCGGTCCGCTCGTTCTCCAAGGAGACGGTCGAGCGCGACGGGGTCGCGACCAAGGGCTACCCGCGGCTGGCGCACGGCGGCGCCCACCTGGAGGACGAGGGCGGCCGCCTCGCCGACGTCGCCCTGCGGGGCGCGCTGGGCGCAGGCGCCGGCGCCGCCGCCTGGCTGGCGATGGTCGTCGCCGGCTCGGCGCTGCTCGCGCGCCGGCGCACGGGCGTCGCGGCCGCGCTGCGCTGCGGGCTCGGGTCGCCCGGCGCGCTGCGCACCGCGCTGGTGACCGCGCTCGCGATCCTCGCGGTCGGCGGGGCCGTCGCCGCGCTCGGCGCGCGCTACCACGTGCTCGGGACCGACAAGGTCGGCCAGGACATCCTCTACCTGACGCTGAAGAACTTCCGCACCGGGATCTCCATCGGGCTGCTCACGACCATCGCGCTGCTCCCGCTCGCCGTGCTCCTCGGGATCGCCGCCGGCTACTTCCGCGGGAAGGCCGACGACATCATCCAGTACGCCTACATCACCCTCAACTCGATCCCCGGCGTGCTGCTGATCGCGGCCGCCATCCTCACCCTGACCATCTTCTTCGACGCCAACCCCGACCTGTTCGAGTCGAACGAGCGCCGCGCCGACCTGCGCCTCGTCTGCCTGTGCCTGATCCTCGGGCTCACCAGCTGGACCGGGCTGTGCCGCCTGCTGCGCGCGGAGACGCTCAAGGTCTCCGAGATGGAGTACGTGCACGCCGCGCACGCGCTCGGCGTGCGCCCGTTCACGGTGATGGCGCGCCACATCTTCCCGAACGTCGCGCACCTGGTGCTGATCGCGACCGTGATGGACTTCAGCGGGCTCGTGCTCGCCGAGGCCGTGCTCTCCTACATCGGGATCGGGGTCGACCCGACGTCGAACAGCTTCGGCCTGATGATCAACGCCGCCCGCCAGGAGCTGTCGCGCACCCCCGCGGTGTGGTGGCCGCTCGCCTCCGCGTTCGTGTTCATGTCGCTGCTCGTGCTCGCGGTGAACTTCATCGCCGACGCGGTGCGCGACGTGCTGGACCCCCGCCTGGCGAAGGCGGCCTGAGCCGGCCGCCCAGGCGTCAGACGCTCGTGGGCGCGCCCTCCTCCCCCGGCGTCTCCGTCGGCTCGGCGACGGTGGACGGGACCTCGGGCTCCCCCTCGTAATTCTTGCCGATCGCCCGCAGCGACAGCTCCACCTCCAGCTCGGGGACGTGCGTGATCAGCCACTGCGTGAACGTGTTGCTGTTCGGCCCCGGGAACGCGCGGTACTCGTCCGGGTAGGGGTAGCTCATCGCCGCCTGGTGGATCTTGTCCGCCGCCGCCGCCGCGGCCTCGCCGCGCAGCTCGAACAGCACCGCGGGAGGGTTGCCGTACCAGCGCCGGTCCGGGACGTCGTCCGCGATGCGCAACACCTGCTGGCCGCGCAACTTGCGCCAGCCGACCACCTCGTAGACGGTGTAGGTGTCCGCGTTGGCACGCTTCACCGACACCCACGTGTGGTCGGCGACCAGCCCGCGCATGCCCCACAGCCGCGCCGCGTAGACCTGCACCACCGCGCCCGGCTCCTCCGACGGCAACGGCGCCACCCCGGCCGACTCCCGCGACGCGACCTGCCACCCCGACGAGTGGCCGCCGCACGAGGCCAGCATCAAGACCCCCAGCGCCGCCGCGAGACCGCGGCCGACCTTTCCGTTGACTGACATCCGAGACACTCCAATTTCGCCCTCAGCCCCCGGAATCTACACCAGACGCCCCCGCGATCCCAAGCGGAACGCGCCCCGGGGGCGAATTTCCCGCCTTTTTCGGGACCGGGCGACACCTTCCGGGGGGTTGCCGCGCGCAAGGGATTAGAATTGCCCCTTTGCGCAGGCGCTGGACGTCGGATGGAGTACGAGAACATTCTGGTGGAGCGGGACGGCCGGGTGACGCTGGTCCGGCTCAACCGGCCGAAGAAGCTGAACGCGCTCTCCGCGGAGATCTTCCGGGACCTGAACCACGCGCTTGACGAGGCGGAGGCCGACGACGGGGTGTCGGCGATCGTGCTCACCGGGAGCGGGAAGGCGTTCGCGGCAGGCGCGGACATCGCCGAGATGGAGGGGATGGACGGGTTCGCCGACGTGGCGGACGCGGACCACATCACCGGCACCTGGGAGCGCATCCCGCGGTGCCGCAAGCCGGTGATCGCGGCGGTGTCGGGCTACGCGCTCGGCGGCGGCTGCGAGCTGGCGATGATGTGCGACATCATCATCGCGGCGGACGACGCGAAGTTCGGGCAGCCGGAGATCCGGCTGGGGACGATCGCCGGGGCGGGCGGCACCCAGCGGCTGACTCGCGCGATCGGCAAGTCGAAGTCGATGGAGATGCACCTGACCGGGCGCATGATGGACGCCCAAGAGGCGGAGCGCGCCGGGCTGGTGTCGCGGGTGGTGCCGGCGGCGGACCTGGTCGCGGAGGCGATGGGCGTCGCGAGGGAGATCGCCGCGATGTCGCTGCCGGCGGTGCGGCTGGCGAAGGAGGCGGTGAACGCCGCGCACGAGACGACGCTGGCGCAGGGGGTGCTGTTCGAGCGGCGCCTGTTCCACTCGACGTTCGGGCTGGCGGACCGCAAGGAGGGCATGGCCGCCTTCGTCGCCAAGCGCAAGCCGGACTTCAAGCACAGGTAGGAGGAAGGATGAAAGCGCTGGTCTGCGTCAAGCGGGTGATCGACCCGTACGTCAAGGTCCGGGTGAGGTCGGACCAGACGGCGGTCGAGACCGAGAACATCAAGATGGCGATGAACCCGTTCTGCCAGAACGCGGTCGAGGAGGCGCTGCGCTGGCGGGACGCCGGCTCCGTCTCGGAGGTGGTGGCGCTGTCGATCGGCGGCGAGGCGGTCGCCGAGACGCTGCGCACCGCGCTGGCGATGGGCGCCGACCGCGCGATCCGGGTCGACGCGGCGGACCAGGTCGAGCCGCTGGCGGCGGCGAAGCTGATCGCCGCGGTGGCGCGCCGGGAGGAGCCCGGCGTCGTCTGGATGGGCAAGCAGGCCATCGACGGCGACTTCAACCAGACCGGGCAGATGACCGCCGCGCTCCTCGGGTGGGGGCAGGGGCTGTTCCTCTCCGGGGCCAGGGTCGACGGCGACGGGGTGGTCGCCGAGAGCGAGACCGACGACGGGATCAACGTGCTGCGCATCGGGATGCCGTGCGTCCTCACCGCCGACCTGCGGCTCAACGAGGCGCGGTTCCCGACGTTGCCGAACATCATGAAGGCGAAAAAGAAGCCGTTCGAGACGCTGTCGCCGGGCGACCTGGGCGTCGACCCGGCCCCCCGGCTTGAGGTGCTCAGGGTGACCGAGCCGCCGCAGCGCAAGGCGGGAAGAAGGGTCGCCGACGTGGCCGAGCTGGTCGACGCGCTTCGCAACGAGGCGAAGGTGCTGCCATGACCGCGCTGCTTGTCATCGACCACAACGGGTCCGCCCTCGGCGCCGGGATCCCCGGCGTCCTCACCGCGTGCGCGCAGATCAGCCCCGGCGGGTGCGACGCCCTCGTCCTCGGCGAGAACACCGCCGAGGTCGCGCAGAAGGCCGCGCTCCTGCCGGGAATCCTGAAGGTGCTCAACTGCGACCACCCGTCGCTCGCGGCCCACCTGGGCGAGGGCTGCGCGGCGGCGATCGCCGCGGCGGCGCCGGGGCACACCCACGTGGTGATGTCCTCCGGGACGTTCTCCAAGTCGATGCTGCCGCGCGCGGCCGCGTTGCTCGACTCGCAGATGCTCACCGACGTCACCGGGGTGGAAGGACCCGACACCTTCGTGCGCCCGATCTACGCGGGCAACGCGATGGCGACCGTGAGGATGTCCGACGAGGTGAAGTTCCTGAGCGTGCGCCCGGTCGCGTTCGAGCCGACCGAGGCGAGACGCGACGGCGACCCCGCCCCGGTGGAGGCGTTGCCGGCGCCGGAGGACCCCGGGCTGTCGACGCTGACGGAGCGCCGCCGCAGCGAGCAGGAGCGCCCGGACCTGACGGTGGCGAAGATCGTGATCTCCGGCGGTCGCGGCGTCGGCAGCGCCGAGAGCTTCGGCCTGCTGGAGCGGATCGCCGGCAAGCTCAACGCGGCGGTCGGCGCGTCGCGCGCGGCGGTCGACGCGGGGTACGCCCCCAACGACCTGCAGGTCGGGCAGACCGGGAAGATTGTCGCGCCGGACCTCTACGTCGCGTGCGGGATCTCCGGGGCGATCCAGCACCTGGCCGGGATGAAGGACTCCAAGGTGATCGTCGCGATCAACAAGGACCCGGACGCGCCGATCTTCGAGGTCGCGGACTTCGGGCTCGTCGGCGACCTGTTCGCCGCGCTCGACGAGTTCGAGAAGGCGCTCGGCTAGGCCTCCGCGGACGGGACACGACGGCCCAGGCGGCAGGAGCACAATGTCCGAGCGCGAGCGCATGGAGTTCGATGTGGCGGTCGTCGGCGGCGGCCCCGCCGGCCTCTCCGCGGCGATCCGCCTGATGCAGCTCGCCAAGGAGCGCTCCAGGGAGGTCAGCGTGTGCGTCCTCGAGAAGGCCGGCGAGGCCGGCGGCCACACGCTGTCGGGCGCGGTGCTGGAGCCGCGCGCGCTCGACGAGCTGCTCCCCGACTGGCGCGACGACGCGACCATGCCGGCGACGACGCCCGCCACCGACGACAACTTCTGGTTCCTCACCGAGCGGCGCAGGCTCAGGCTGCCGACGCCGCCGCACATGAGAAACGAGGGGAACCGCATCGTGAGCCTGGGGCAGGTCGTCTCCTGGCTCGCCAAGAAGGCCGAGGGGCTCGGCGTCGACGTCTTTCCCGGGTTCGCGGCGACCGAGCTGCTGACGGACGGGAAGTCCGGCGCGGTGACCGGCGTCGCCACCGGCGACATGGGGATCACCCGCGACGGCGAGAAGGGGCCGAACCACACGCCGGGGGTCGAGATTGTCGCGAAGCAGACGCTGCTGGCGGAGGGTTGCCGGGGCTCGCTGAGCCAGGAGGCGATCCGCCGCTTCGGGCTGGCGGACGGGCGCGACCCGCAGACGTACGCGATCGGGCTCAAGGAGGTGTGGGAGGTCCCCGAGGGGAGGTGCTCGCCCGGCCGGATCATCCACACGGTGGGCTGGCCGCTGGACCGCGGGACCTACGGCGGGTCGTTCATCTACCACTGGGGGACCAACCGGGTGTCGGTCGGCTACGTGGTCGGCCTGGACTACAAGAACCCTCACCTGTCGCCGTACTTGGAGCTTCAGCGCTTCAAGCACCACCCGGCGGTGGCGCCGATGCTGGAGGGCGGCAAGCGCATCCAGTACGGCGCGCGCGCGCTCAACGAGGGGGGCTGGCAGTCGATCCCGCGGCCCGACTTCGAGGGCGGCCTCCTGATCGGGTGCGCCGCCGGGTTCATGAACGTCCCGAAGATCAAGGGGACGCACACCGCGATGAAGAGCGCGATGGTCGCGGCCGAGGAGGTGTTCGACGCGCTCGGCTCGGACACCCCGTCGCGGCGCATCGAGTCGTACGAGCGGCGCCTGCGCGAGTCGTGGATCGGCCCCGAGCTGCGGCGCGTGCGCAACATCCGCCCGTCGTTCCACTGGGG
>CAZZIL010000133.1:0-4491 GCA_964654265.1 uncultured Gammaproteobacteria bacterium
ACGGAGGCTAACGGATGACGGACGGAGAGTGCTGGCAAGGACCAGCCAAGCAGATGGCCAGGCAGCCTGGCGATTTGTCGAGTCCGCGGACGGGAGACGCCGCCCATCCATGCGTGGAGAGGGCTGTCGGCCTGACAGGCCGCGCCTTCTTCCCCGCGCCAACCACGCCACCGCAAGAAGGCACCCGCCTGTCCCCGTGCGGACCCGCACCGGGATGGCACAGGCCCGCACGCCTCGCGCCTGCGACAGGTCCTCTGCACAGCCCCCTCCAACCGGCTGACTCCGGATGCGCAAGCTGACAATCGACCGCAAGGCAAGGGAGGCGTCCCCTGCCGCCCGCACGCCGCGGCCACCCAGGTCGCCCACGACCAAGCTGAACCGGATCGTGGAAGGTGACGTCCTGAGACGCCTGGGAGAAATCCCGGGAGAGAACGTCTTTGACGTTGTGATTGCCGACCCGCCCTACAACATCGGCAAGGATTTCGGCAACAACACCGACAACCTGGGGCTGGACGAGTATGTCGGATGGTCGACCGAGTGGATCAACGAGTGTCTGCGCCTGCTGAAACCGGAGGGCCTGCTCTACGTGTACGGCTTCCCCGAGATACTTGCGCATGTCTCCGTGCGCTTCCCTCTCGAGAACCAGCGCTGGCTGGTGTGGCACTACACGAACAAGACCGTCCCCCGCCTGCAGTTCTGGCAGCGCAGCCATGAGACAATACTGTGCCTGTGGAAGGGGCAGCGCCCCAAGCTGTCCGTTGACGAGATCAGGGAAGCTTACACCGAGCACTACCTGTCCTGCATCGGAAAGGAACGGAAGGAGACCCGCTGCCGCTACAACCGCAACGGCAGCAAGACGCTCTACAACGGGCACACAAACGGCGCGATGCCGAGGGACGTGCTGAAGTTCCCCGCCCTGGCCGGGGGGGCCGGAAGAAGTGAGCGCTGGTTCCTGTGTCGCACGTGCGGGGGGGGCGTGTTCCCGCCAGAGGCGCTTCGGGAACATGACGCGTGTGACACGCTCAAGCATCCGACGCAAAAGCCCCTGGGCCTGTCGGAGAGACTGATCAAGTCGGTCCTGGGAACCTCGGACGGGAAGCTTCTGGTCCCCTTTGCCGGGTCCGGCTCAGAGTGCGTTGTTGCCAAGCGACTGGGCGTGGACTTTCTCGGCATCGAGATCAATCGCGAGTACGTCGACTTTGCCCGGGAGCTCCTGAAGAGCTGGGGAGGGAAAAATGGAAACTGACAGGGGCAGACTCGAGGATTTCCTTGCCGGTATCGACCTGCTATGCTACCGGAACAGGCACAAAGACATAAAAATCGTGGAACTCGACATGCCCAAGAACGTTCAGGCGCTGGTCGCAATGTGTTGCCACTATTGGGACAACCGCAGCGGAAACTACCCCGGTTTCGATGAGTTCTATCACGATTGCTACCTGGCCCCACTTAGGGACGACCTTGAGGTCTTCAGGAAGAAGGCCCAGTTCAGCGAGGAGACGTTTTACCGAGGGCTGCCGGCCCGGATTTATCGGACATGGGCATCGATGCTGACCCAGACCCAAGGCGCCTACGTTGCCGAGGAAATCTACGGCAAGGGGAACGTCTCCATGAGCGTCAGCCAAGATCACCGAGGAAGGGACATGATCATCAACATCCCCAACATTGGGCAATGCGGTCTCCAGACAAAGAAGGTGACGGGCAGGAAAGAGGCGCGGAGAGTCGAGCGGGTGGCGGGCACAAAGGCGCAACCCATCAACGTTGTCTACGAGATCCCCGCCTCGGGTCCCCTGACACCCACCGGAAAGCCAAGCAAGGCATACAGGAAGTGGGAAAGTGAATGGGGACATCTGCTCAACAGACTGGAGAACGGCTTTGTCGTCTTTAGGCCGCCGATGTTCCAACCCGAAAACTTGTTGAACTGCATCATCAAGGACTGACACGGCGGCACACTTGTCGGCGCCGCCCTTTCGTCGTGCCCGGGAAGACCGATGCGACATGTCCGCCCCCGGGTTTTTGTCGGACTGCCCACTCCGTCCCCCGTTTTTCTGTCGGGGGCGACTGTCGCAAGCCCATCTCCCGACCCCAGGGGCGGTCGCTTGGTTCCTTCGGCCCGGATCAATCCAAGGCAACGCCCTGAACCTGAGCGCGCCCAGACGACCGGACCGACGGCAGGTCCCTTGCCGCGGCCGCCAGCATCGGCAAGGCCAGCACACCGGTGAGCGAGGGGCGGCCGGCGGCGTTGTGGGCGAAGGCGAAGAGTGCACGTGTGTCACTGTGTCCATCAGTCACCTGCCCGGAGTGGCGGACCCAGGGCCAGGGAGCCGGCGGAGACCCAACAGGCAGGCCGTTGTGCCCGTCACCCCACGGGAGTCCCCACCGTGACATTGGCCATCGGGAGTTCAGGCCGACGCATCCCGGATTGCGCGTCGCCTGCCGTCCGGGGCGCCTGTGTCGCGCGCCTTTCGGCGCGCGGGAAGGCGGGACGGGCGGACGGCGGTCAGTGCGTCCGCACGGCCTCGACGACCACATCGCCGTCGGCGACCTTGACCTCGAGGATCCCGTCGGGCTCGCCGCTGGCCTCGAACGTGTGGCGGGCGATCCGGTTCTCGATGAAATGCTGCACCGCCCGGCGCAGCGGCCGCGCGCCGAACTGGGGGTCGTACCCCTTCTTGACCAGCAGGTCGAAGACCTCGGGCCGGATCGTCACGTTGAGGTCGGCCCCCTTCAGTCGCGCCTCGAGCTCCGCGACCTGCAGTTGGGCGATCTCCCGGATGTTCTCCTCGGTCAGCGGATCGAAGATGATCACCTCATCGATGCGGTTGAGCAGCTCCGGGCGGAAGAACCGGGCGACCTCCCCCATGACCGCCTCGCGGATCTCGCCGGGGGCGTGCGAGCCCGCCGCGAGCATCTCCTGAATGTGCCCCGATCCGAGGTTCGATGTCATGATCACCACGCAGTTGCTGAAGTCGACGGTGCGGCCCTGCCCGTCGGTCAGGCGTCCGTCGTCGAGCATCTGGAGCAGGACGTTGAGCGCGTCCGGGTGCGCCTTCTCGACCTCGTCGAACAGCACCACCGAGTAGGGCTTGCGGCGCACCGCCTCGGTGAGCACGCCGCCCTCCTCGTAGCCGACGTAGCCCGGCGGGGCGCCGAGCAGCCGCGCCACGTTGTGCTTCTCGCCGAACTCGGACATGTCGATGCGCACCATCTGCCGGTCCGAGTCGAAGAGGAACTCGGCAAGCGCCTTCGACAGCTCGGTCTTGCCGCCGCCGGTCGGCCCGAGGAACAGGAACGACCCGTAGGGGCGCCCCACCGGGGCGAACCCGGCGCGCGAGCGGCGGATCGCGTCGGCGACCGCCTCGACCGCCTCCTCCTGGCCGATGACGCGCGCGGCCAGCCGCTCCTGGATGTGCGCGAGCTTCTCGCGCTCGCCGCCCATCATCCTCGACACCGGGATCCCGGTCGACCGGGACACCACCTCGGCGATCTCCTCGACGTCGACGCGGTCGCGCAGCAACCTCATGCGTCCCTGGTGGCCCTCCTCCTCCACCGTCGCCAGCTGCTTCTCCGCCGCCGGCAGCTCCCCGTACTGGATCTCCGCCGCGCGCTGCAGGTCCCCGCCGCGCTTCGCCGACTCGATCTCCGCGAGCAGCTGCTCGCGCCGCTCGCGCAGGTCGCGCGCCGAGTGCACCGCGGCCTTCTCCGAGTTCCACACCTGCTCCAGGTCCGCCTTTTCGCGCTCCGCCTCGGCGATCTCCCCCTCCAGCGCCGCGGCGCGACTCTTGGAGGACGGGTCGTCCCCCGCCTGCACCGCGTTCAGCTCCATCTTGAGCTGGATCAGGCGCCGGTCCACCCGGTCGATCTGCTCGGGCTTCGAGTCGATCTCGGTGCGGATGCGCGCCGCCGCCTCGTCGACCAGGTCGATCGCCTTGTCGGGGAGGAAGCGGTCCCCGACGTAGCGGTGCGACAGGTTCGCCGCCGCCACCAGCGCCGAGTCGCTGATGGTCACCCCGTGGTGGACCTCGTACTTCTCCTTGAGCCCGCGCAGGATCGCCACCGTCGACGTGACGTCGGGCTCCTCCACCAGCACCTTCTGGAAGCGCCGCTCCAGCGCCGCGTCCTTCTCGATGTGCCGGCGGTACTCGTCGAGCGTGGTCGCGCCGACGCACCGCAGCTCGCCGCGCGCGAGCGCGGGCTTGAGCATGTTCGCCGCGTCGACCGCGCCCTCGGCCGCCCCGGCCCCCATCAGCGTGTGCAGCTCGTCGATGAACACGACGAAGGCGCCGCCCGACTTGCCGATCTGCTTGAGCACCGCCTTCAGCCGCTCCTCGAACTCGCCGCGGTACTTCGCCCCGGCGAGCAGCAGCGCGATGTCGAGCGAGAGCACGCGCCGCCCCGACAGGCGCTCCGGCACCTCGCCGTTGACGATCCGCTGCGCCAGCCCCTCGACGATCGCGGTCTTGCCGACGCCGGGCTCGCCGATGAGCACCGGGT
>CAZZIL010000134.1:0-5386 GCA_964654265.1 uncultured Gammaproteobacteria bacterium
TCTGCGTCTCCATCGTGCCTCTCCGCAAAGGGTGCCGTTGCCGGGCATCGCCCGCCTTGGGCGGATTTTACGCCAGGACCGCCGATCCGGGCGGCGCACGGCGGCGCGGGCGCGGGGTTTCTTGCGCCGCGGGGCGCCGACGGGGATATAATCCGCCGGCAAGCCGGGTCTGTAGCTCAGTCGGTTAGAGCGCGCGCTTGATAAGCGCGAGGTCGTTGGTTCAAGTCCATCCAGACCCACCCGCCCGTTGTGCCGCAGGGGCGGCCGCGCCTGCCGCCAGCGGACGCTCGGTTGTGCGCCCCGATGCCCCGCGGTTGTCGCACCTTAGCTCCCCGGGTGACAGCCAGCGTACGCCCGCGAGAGGCTCACCTCCCCCTTTCGCTGTCAATGTACCGGCAAAGCGACGGGATGCCAGGTTCCCAGTTGCCGCCATCGACCTTCCAGATCAGGCCCAGCCTCTCCAGCTTCTTCAGGTCTTCCTTGGCACGGTCCCATGCGTAATCAGGGTCAGGGCCCTCAAACTCCGTGGTCGCCTCAACTGCCTCTCTCACGGGTCTCCAGTTCAACCTTTGGTCCTGCTGATCGACCATCAGCTTCGAGACCGTCTCGGCCATCCGCAGGACACCCTGCTCCTCGATCTCCTGACGGCGCTCCTCGTAAAAGACACTCCTCTGCTTGTCCACGATGCCCACGGCCGCCTGCGCATCGGCCAGTGTGATCCTGCGGGGCTCGCGCCGTCGCGTGCTGGTCTCCTGCCAGGCAGTCCGGCCGAGCATCTGGATGAAGAACGGATATGCCTGGCTCTCACGGACGAGCAGCTCCAGCGCATCACTGTCGATCGGGAACCCCGACGCCTCGGCCGGCACCCTCAGGGCCTCCCGGACCGCGTCGTCGGACTCAAGGCGACCGAGCGGGAGTCTAGATGCCCGTTCCCAGAAGCTGGCGTCTGCTCTCCTGAGGTTCGCCGGCAATCCCGGGGTGCCGGCAAGGAGGACCAGCAAGGGAAAGCCTTGGCGAAAACACCGCTGGATGGTGTGAAGGAGAGACCTTGCAAGGTCCGGCGGCAGGACATGCGCCTCATCCACCAACAGGAGGGACGGGCCGGGGTTGGACTGCAGTTCGCCAAGAATGGTCTCCGCAGAGAGCCACTTCTTTTCCAGACTCGCTCCGCCGAACCCGGGCACCCCCCCGGACCCCTTCGCCGTTGTCTCTCTCGCTTGCGGGGTGGTCCCCAGCAGTGTCCAAGGCGCTTGGGAGCTGTCCGTGGGCGCATCCGACAGCAGCTCATAGGTGTGGACACCCAACTTCCTCGCCTCCCTTTCCAGTTGGGCCAGCAAGACCGTCTTGCCGTTGCCGCGCGGGCCGTACAAGACAACACAGTGACCGGGCTCGCCCGCACGGGCATCACCTAGTCTGTCTATCAGCTCGGCTGTTGTCCGTTCGCGTCCGGCCAAGAGCGGCGGCATGACGCCCATGCCGGGCTTGAAGGGGTTCCGGGTTTCCGTCATGGGGCAATCATACACCGTCACGCGGTCTCGCGTCGCCTGCGCGGGCGGCGCGCCCCGGGGCGGCTGCGTCTCCCGACCGCCCGGCCCGGCGGTCGCGCGGTGGCGCGGCACGCCGCCTGTCCGCGATGGCGCCCTCGGTGCCACCCTCTTGCCAGGACGGGATGCGCGACCGCACCCGCCTCTCGGTCATCTCTTGGCGTGTTTTCCCGCTGGCGGTGCCGCGCACAGGGCATGTCGACGGGCGTTCGGCCTGGGGATCCGATGCGCCCGCTGTCACCGTGTGTCAGTCCCTCGGGTGACAGCGGGCGTCTGCCCGCGAGGGGATCACCTCCCCTCCTCGCCGACAATGTACCGGCAGAGCGACGGGATGCCAGGCTCCCAGATGCCATCGTCGACCTCCCAGATCAGACCCAGCTTCTCCAGTTTGCCCAGACTCTCCTGGGCACGGTCCCATGCATCGTTAACGGACGGAAGTTCCGGATCCCTCTCTATCTCGTCCTTCAGCGTCCTCCAGTGCAGTCTTTGGTCCGGCTGGGCGACCACCAGCCTCGAGACCGTCTCGGCCATCCGCAAGACACCCTGCTCCTTGATCTCCTTGCGGCGGGCACCGTAAAGTCTCTGTCTCTCCCTGTTCACGATGACCACGGCCGCCTGCGCATCGGCCAGCGTGATCCTGCGGGGCTCACACCGTCGTGTGCTGGTCTCTCGCCAGGCAGCCCGACCAAACAGCTGGATGAAGAACGGGTACGCTTGGCTCTCAAGGACAAGCAGTTCCAGCGCATCGTCATCGATAGGGAATCCCGACTCCTCGGCCGGTCTCATCAGGGCCTCCCGGACCGCGTCATCGGTCTCAAGGCGGCCGACCGTGAGCTGGGTTGCCCGCTCCCAGAAACTTGCGTCCGCTTTCTCGAGATTCGACGGCAACCCTGGGGTGCCGGCAAGGAGGACCAGCAACGGAAACCCTTGGCGAAAGCAACGCTGGACGGTGTGAAGGAGAGTCCTGACAAGGTCCGGCGGCAGGACATGCGCCTCATCCACCAACAGAAGGGCCGGGCCGGGGTTGGACTGCAGCTCGTCAAAAAGGGTCTCGACAGAGAGCCACTTCCTTTCTAGGCTCACCCCACCGAACCCGGGCACTCCCCCGGACCCCTTCGCCGTTGTCTCACTCGCTCGTTGGGTGGTTCCCAGCAACGCCCAGGATGCTTGGGAACTGGCCGTGGGAAACACCGACAGCAGCTCGTAGGTGTGGACGCCCAACTCCCCCGCCTCCCTTTCCAGTTGGGCCAGCAAGACCGTCTTGCCGTTGCCGCGCGGGCCGTACAAGACAACACAGTGACCGGGCTCGCCCGCACGGGCATCGCCTAGTCTGCCTATCAGCTCGGCTGTTGTCCGTTCGCGTCCGGCCAAGAGCGGCGGCATGACGCCCATGCCGGGCTTGAAGGGGTTCCGGGTTTCCGTCATGGGGCAATCATACACCGTCACGCGGTCTTGCGCCGCCTGCGTGGGCATCGCGCCACGAGACGCCTGCGTCTCCCGACCATCCGGTCCGGCGGTCGCGCGGCGGTGTGGCAACTCCGCCTGTCCGCGGTGGCGCCTTCGGCACCACCCTCTTGCCAGGACGGGATGCGCGGCCGCACCCGCCTCTCGGCCATCTCCCGGCATGTTTCCCCGCTGGTGGCGCCGCGCACGGGGCATGTCGGCAGGCGTTCGGTCCGGGGATCCGATCCACCCGCGGCCACCGTGTGTCAGGTCCTCGGATGACAGCGGGCGTCTGCTCGCGAGGGGATCACCTTCCCTCCTCGCCGACAATGTGCCGGCAAAGCGACGGGATGCCAGGCTCCCAGTTGCCGCCGTTGACCTCCCAGATCAGGCCCAGCTTCTCCAGCGTGTCCAGGCTCTCCTTGGCACGGTACCATGCATCGTTGACGGACGGAAGCTCCGGGTCCTTCCCTATCTCGTCCTTCAGCGTCCTCCAGTGCAGCCTTTGCTCCGGTTGGGCGAGCATCAGCATCGAGACCGTCTCGGCCATTCGCAGGACGCCTTGCTCCTCGATCTCGTCGCGGCGTTCCCCGTAGAAGGCTCTCCTCTGCCTGTTCGCCATGCCCACGGCCACCTGCGCATCGGCCAGCGTGATCCTGCGGGGCCCGTCCCGCCGCGTGCTGGTCTCTCGCCAGGCAAGCTGGCCAAGCATCTGGATGAAGAACGGATACGCTTCGCTCTCACGGACAAGCAGCGCCAGTGCATCGTCGTCGAGCGGGTATCCCGACTCCTCGGCCGGTCTCCTCAGGGCCTCCCGGACCGCGTCATCGGATTCAAGGCGGCCAATCTTGAGTCTGGTCGCCCGGACCCAGAAGCCGGCGTTCGCTTTCCCGAGATTCGACAGCAACCCCGGGGTGCCGGCAAGAAGGGCCAGCAACGGAAACCCTTGGCGCAAGTGGCGCTGGACGGCGTGAAGGAGGACCCCGACAAGGTGCGGTGGCAGGACATGCGCCTCGTCCACCAACAGAAGGGCAGGGCCGGGGTCGGACCCCAAGTCATCGGGAACGACCACCCGGGAGAGCGGTATCCTTGCCGGGCTCGCGCCGCGCCCGGGAGGATCCCCGGACACCGCCGCTGCCGTCTCGCCCGCCTGCGAGGCGGACCTCAGCCACTCCCAAGGAGCCGGGGAGCCGTCCCCCGGAACCGTCGACACCAGCTCGTACGTGCGAACGCCCGCCGCGCGCGCATCCCTTTCCAGCTGGCTTAGCAAGGCAGTCTTGCCGTTGCCGCGCGGACCGTACATGATGGCGCAGCATCCGGGCTCGCCCGCAAGAATCCTGCGCAGCTCACCTGACAGCCTGGCTGTTGCCCGCTCGCGCCCGGCCAGGAACGGCGGCATGACGCCCATGCCGGGCTTGAAGGGGTTCCGGGTTTCCGTCACGGGGCAATCATACACCGCCACGCGGCCCGCGCCGCCTGCCCGCGGCGGCGTCCCCCTTGGCGTCCCCTTTGCCTTGTGTTCCTGCCGCGCTTCATGTGGGATGCCTGAGGAGGTGCGGAGGTCAGAACGACAGGCGCGCCCTCAGGAAAATTCCGCGGTCCCTCTCCGGGGTCTCGCCTTCCCGGCGATCCAGCTCCTCGTGGACCTCAACGCCGATGTCGATGTCGCGTGTCAGCGCCAGCTCCAGCCGGGTGCCGATGCGCAACAGGCTCGCGCGCTCGCTCCAGCCGAGCTCGGCAAAGGGTGTCAGCAAGCCGCGCCTACCCATGAATCCCCAGCCGTACCCGACAGACGCGTCCATGCGCATGCCGGGGTCGTCATCCTCCGGGTCGTCCGGGTCGTCGGCCAGGCTGTCGATGCCGGAACCGAATCGCGCGTGGCCGTCCCACAGAGAATCCGTCCCGTCGGAGACGTCCCCCCACGCGGGCTCGATCGCGGCGTGCAGCCCGTGGCGGGGCTCGCCCGGGTCGAACCGGGCGGCGAGGCCGAGTCCCCAGTCGGAGAAGTGCTCCCGCCCGTGCGCGACCAGGGCGCGGCCGCTCAGCTCCAGCTCGATGCCCAGTCCGGGGTGGGCGTACTCGATGTCGGTCCCGATCTCCATACCCATGCCCGAGTCGGAGGTGCCCTCGTCCAGGCGCAGGCCGATCCGGGCGTGGCCCGAGAGCGTCTCGCCCGGGTCCGCCAGCGCCTCGGTGGTGGCGCCCTCCAGGTGGAGCCGCAGCATCCAGGCGTCGGCCTCCACGGCAGGGAGAAGGTCCTGCGCCCTCACCTTCACGTAGAGGCTGTCCGCCTTCAGCGCCCAGTCGATGTCGGTCTCCGTGTCCAGGCGCCGGTGCCCTCCCGCGGCCACCATCGCCAGGTCAATGCCGGTGTGCATCGGGGCGTCCGCCTTGGGGTC
>CAZZIL010000135.1:0-2088 GCA_964654265.1 uncultured Gammaproteobacteria bacterium
GTCGTCCGCCACTGGCTTCGTCGCGTCCGGCGCGAGGAGGCGCACCGCCTTCCCGGTCGGGTGGAGGTTGCCGATGCCGCGCTCGACGGGCGCGTCGCCGGCCCTGCCGTCAGACCATCCTCCTCGCCAGCGTCGCCTTGCTGCCGGGCGCAAGGGCGACCGCCTTGGGCATCGGCTCGGCCCGGTCGCGGTCGCGGTCTCCGCGTGACGGGCCAATGCGCACAGTCGTCCTGACGCCACTCGCGCCCCCGGAAGAACTCGCGGAACAGTTCGAGGGCGAGGCCACCGATCTGTTCGCGGGCGTGGTCGGCGATGGCGCGCGCGGGCGACTCGCCACGCGGTGCGCGCGCGGAGCCGCGGCGGGCGACCCCGCCTTGTCGCGTGCGCGGAGGCGGTCGCCTCGCCCAGGCGATGCCGCGACCCTCGACGGTGTGGTGAGAGGTCCGCCTCGATATCGCCCGACGCCCTGAGATCGACATCGACCCGGCTGTGCCCGGCGATCTGGTCGACCGGGTGGCCGGGGAACGCAAGCCCGGCCGGGACCGCGCCCTCGCCCGTCTCGTCGATGTCGCCCCCCGGTCGGATGACGGTCTCCCGCGTCTTGCCCGGGATGCCGTCCGGCGGGGACGCGTTGGCGCCCCTGACGGGGGAGAGCCGGCGGTCTCCCTCCCTTGCGCGAAGACTCGGTCTCGGGGCGTGGCGCGATCCACGCCGGGGCGGACCCCGGGGGATCACCCCGGGGATGCGCGCAAGGGGATCGCCGCCAGAAGGAGGTGGCCCGTGGGACTTCTGCATCAACCGGTGTCGCAAGGTGGTCAGGCACAATGCCCTGGGCGAGACGGCGGTCGTGCCACGGAGGGAGCCGACCGGGGACAGGTCCCCCGCCTCACCACGGCAGATTCCCCCCACCAGTTTGCCTTCAAGCCGATGGAGGCGCCGATCCAGTCGGTCCCGGAGTGGTGACCGAGGCGTCGCGTTGTGCCAGCACCGGCCGGTCCGGCGCCTTTGGGGACACGCGGCGACCCGGAACGAACCGGCGGGGCGCTCCTCTGCGCGGTCCCGGGCGGACGCGGCGACGATGCCGATGTGGTCCAAGCCGCGTGCCCCGGGAAAGTCGCGTCACAAGGGGGAGGGGGGACGTGGCAGGCGTCGGTCTCCTCGCGCAGGACGGCGGACTTCCGCCCGCTTCCACGCGCGGACGACACCAAGACAGGCCGGGCGCGGCGAGAGAGACAGCGGTCCGACGGAACGCCGCCAATCCGCCGGCGCCTCCCGACCGGCGGGCTTCCCGCCAAACGCGCCAGGCCGCGCCAGCTGGCCGGCAGGCTGGTGTGTCATTCGGGTATGGCTCTGTCCCTCAACAATCCCTTCCAACCCGGTGCGGGTCGGTTCCCGCCGGAGAGGACCGGGCACACGGAGGCCGCCACGCACTTGGCAACAGGGTTGAAAGCAATCCTCCGCAAGGGCGGCGGGGACATGGTCGTCCTCTTCGGCCCGCGCGGCAACGGGAAGACGGCGCTGCTTTGGGAACTCGCACAGATGGCGGGCACGGACAGGGTGCGCCACGAGCCGCTGAGGACGCGCATGATGACCGGCGACCAGGATGTCCTCGCGGAAAGGCTTGCGCCAAGAAGAACCATCAGCCTGATGGGCACCATCGCCAGATGGATCAAGGGACTGTTCATCGGTGGTTACGACCTGTCCGCCGGCGTGGAGCTGCGGGGGCCCACCCAGATCCCGGCCTGGGACGCCTTGCACGCCACGTTGCAGGAAGGACCCGTGCTGTTGACCGTCGACGAGGCCCATGAGATGCCCGTCGACTTCGGACAGGACTTCCTCCAGGCGATGCAGGACTTTGTCGCGGCGGGACTCCCGTTGTTTGTGGCGCTCGCCGGCACACCGGGTCTCCCGGCCCACCTCAAGGAGACGCACGCGAGCTTCCGGGAACGTTGCACAAGGTTGCGGATCGGCCGCCTCGAGACCGATGAGGCGGTGCGGGAAGCCTTGGCGAAACCGGCGAAAGACTCCGGGATGCCCATTGACGCGGACGCGCTGGAGAAGCTGGTGGAGGAGAGCCTTCGGTATCCC
>CAZZIL010000136.1:0-1958 GCA_964654265.1 uncultured Gammaproteobacteria bacterium
GCGCGCGAAAGCGGTTGCCTTCGTTGCCGAGGCGTGCCTCGGACCTGACGGTCGCCTCCTTCGGGTCGGATCGCACCCGGCATCGCTCACCAGAAGTCGTGCCCCGGGCAGTGCGGAGACCGATGCGCCACCGCACGCGCGCGGGACCGTGCCGGGCAGGGTCCGCCCAAGATGATCGCGGCAACCTCGCCGCGGTTTTCGCGGCAGTTTTGCAGGGCATCCTCCAACGCCGCCTAGGCCCGACAGCCTGACAGCGTCCCCCACGTCAACCGGCCGGCGCGTGCTTCCTCACGAAGGCGCAAAGCGACGGGATTCCCTGCGCCCAGTCATGCGTGTCGGTCCTCCAGACAAGACCCAAGGCAAACAGCACGTGGATGGCGGTGTACGCGTCCTGGTCCTCGACAAGGGCCGGCTTCAGCGCCGCTCCCAGCTCCCGGGTCGACAGCACACCGTCGTCATCGAGCTCGGCGAACGCCTTCGCGGCCGCCACCGCCGCGGACAGCATGCCTCCGGTCTCGATCTCCCGCAGGCGGTCCATGTGGAAGCCGTCCCTTTCCTTTTCCGCCATGCGCAACCCGGCCTGGGCGTCCTCCGGTCCGATGCGGTCCGCGCCCGGGTCGCGCGCAACGGCGGCCTGCCAGGAGTGCCTGCCCAGCAGCTGGATGAAGAGGGGATAGTCCTGGCTCTCGTCCACCAGCAGCTCCAGCGCGTCCTCGGCGAACGGCAGACCCGACTTCTCCGCCGGGATCGACAGGGCGCTCCGGGTGGCCTCCCTGGACTCCAGCCGCAAAACCCCCACCCGGGGGACCGAGCGCTCCCAGAGGCCGACGGAGCCAGGAGGGGGAGGTCCCCTGAATCCGCGCGGTCCTGCCAGCGCAATCAGCAACGGAAACCCCAGAGAGACACACCTCTCCGCGGAAAAGAGAAGGCACACCTCAATGTCCCGCGGCAGATCGTGCGCATCGTCAACCAGCAACAGGAGCGGCTTGGCCTTCACCATCCGGTGTAGCGTCTTCTCGACATCCAAGCCCCAAAGGCCGGAGTCGCGGCCGTCCCTCGGCTTGGCGACTGCCGCGCCGATCCCGGGCTCTCCCTGTGCCCGGGGTTTGTCGGTGAGGACCCCGGACGCCAGGCACCGGACAAAGCCCTTCCCGGTTCCGCCCCAGCGGCCCGGGATCAGCCAGCGGGTCGTGATGCCCTTTTCGGCCGCCTGTCTTTCGGCCTCTGCCAGTAGCACGGTCTTGCCGGCGCCACAGGGTCCGTACAGGGCGATATTCCCGCCGGGTTCCCCGCCACCAATGTGTTTCACCTTCCTGGCCAGCTCGCGGACCGCCTCGTCGCGCCCCGCCAGGTGCGGGGGCGCGATCCCTTGGCCGGGCGTGAACGGGTTTTTTCTTTCCTTGCCCATGGCGGGGATGATAACCGATTGCTCCGGTTGCGCCCCCTCCCTTGGCGGGCCGGGCAGGCCGCCAGTCACCCCTTGGCCCTGCGCGGCGCTCGCGACCTGGGCGGTGTCGGACGCCGGGATGCCGGGTCTTGCGAGGCGACGCCCACTGGTCCCCGGCTCGGCGGCCTCGACGGCATCGCCGGGTTGCGCGGGCGGCCCCGGGAGGCGCGGTCGATGGCGGGCACAGTCCCGGTCAGCCAACCGCGAGACCGTTCCGGGGCGTTGACCGGGGCGCCGGCCCCAGGTTCCCGGGGCTTCCCCTTCGGTGCCCGGACCGACCGTTCCGGGACGGGCGGGCCTTGCGCGCGATGCGGCGCGCGCTCAGTGCGAGAGCAAGTAGAGCGCGAGCGCGGCCCTCAGGTTCGGCAGGAAGCGCGTCTCCTTGTCGCCGGTCATCAGCGCGCGCTTGAGCACGCGGATCCCGCGCGACTTGCACAGGATCTCGAAGTCGAGGATCGTGCAGAAGCGGATGTTCGGGGTGTCGTGCCACTGGTACGGCAGGAACTTCGAC
>CAZZIL010000137.1:0-2419 GCA_964654265.1 uncultured Gammaproteobacteria bacterium
GATGTCGGTCCACAGGACCGGCTCTTTCTCCCAGGGGTTCGGGCTGGCCAGGCTGGCCTCGACCGTTTTCAGCACCGCGTGCGGGCGGTCCTCCGGCCCCTCCATCTCCGCAAAGTGTGCCTGCACACAGTGCCACGTCTCCTGGATCGCGAGCAGGGTCCGCGGCAAGTGGGGCGTGTCCTTGTCCAGCACCATGTCCGACCTGAACCCGGCCGGGTCCCCCTCCCAGACAAACCTGTTGTGGAACTGCAGCCCGATCCTCCGGACGTTGGTCCTCAGGAAAATCGGTAGCGTGCGCCCTAGGGCAGGCAACACCTCCCCCTTCCAGGTCGTTTCCCAGTCGCGGTAGTCGCGCCGCCGCACCATCAGCGCATGCTCGCCCTCCTGGATCTGCCCGATGGTGATGTCTCTCACGAGCCTACCGTCCGGGTCGGCCTGGTCAAAGACGCACTGGGGAGATGACAGGGCCCTGCCCGGAAGGAAGTCCGGTCCCTCCTCCGCGCCGAGTCGCTTCCGCGGGTAGTCGGCCTCCAGCCCGGGGTGAAGCTCGGAGAACTTCCGCACCTCGTACTGCGAGGGGGCCACCTCGAAGCGCACAATGAACCCCGCCTCGACAACGGCGTGCCCGTCGCGATTCCACGGCCGCAGCTCTCCCGCCAGTGCTTCAGCTTCCATCTCAGCCAACCTCTCGCGCGTATTCTAGCACGCCCGCGGCAGGGCGTCCACCGCGTGCGACCCCGGGAACGCCGACCGGGGGCACCTGCGCCCGCCCGGCGAGACGTCCGCCGCGTCAACCCCCGGCAAGGCGGCCCTCCGGGCATCCCGCGTGGTGCGCCACCGGGTCGGCCTCCATCGGGCGCGGACTGCGGGGCTGGCACGCCGACACCGGGATCGTGCGCCGAGGAACCCGCGCACGATGCGACACCCTGTGCCTCTTCCGGCGCAAGACCCGCTGACGCTTGCCGACTGATGCCCTGACTGTCGGCCGCTAATCCGAGGGGACCGACTCCGTTGCCTCCGTGCTCCCGGCACGTTCCTGTCCGCGTTCCAGCCACGCCGACATCCACGCCGGCGGCATCTTGCCGAGGAGCAGTCCCCCAATGGTCGGGTCGCGAGTGCGACGTCCATCGCCTGCCACGCACGCTTCGGTTTGCGGGACCTGCCTCCCTTCGCGAACGGTCCCGTGTGTGCCCACCAAGCCGATCCGGCACTGCGGCGATAGTCCGTCACCCTCGCGTTCTCGGCGCTGGTCGGGACCGGGCGTGAGTGGCCCCCGGCATGAATTCCCCGGGGCTGCCCAACAATGTGCCGGCCCTCATCCGCCCGCCTGGTCCGGCACCAGGCCAAAGCAACTCGCAAGCACGCCCAGGATTCCCGTGATCGCGCGCCTCCTGTTCGGTGTCCCCTTCGGAGCACAGGCGGACCGACAAATGTCGGCGTGGCTCTGGTCCGTCTCGCTGGCCGAATCGTATATGTGAAACGCCTGCCTTCCGTCCAGTGTGATGCCCCGGATCTTGAGACACGACGCACTCGCCAGCCAAACATCGTCGATGGCCGCATTGTGACTGCGGGCGTACATCTCCCTTTTCCGGGCCAAGTCCGCCGTCGTGACGTAGGCCTTCCGGATCACTGACACCCCGATCCCCTCAGCGCCGACCAACGACGTCGGGACAACCCGCCCGGACTGGACCTGATCCGGCGTGACCCATCGAAACAGCGTCTCCGCATCCTTGACCAGCCCGGGAGAATGCCTGCTCACCGAATGCCACTCGCACTCTCCGTTGGGGAAGTGTTCCCTGTACTTGGCGCACTTGCACTTGCTGTGTCCGTACAGCTCCTCCAGCTCCCTGCACGATCTCATCATCCGTCCTGCCTCTGCGCGGCACGCTCAACTTCCCGCACCACCTCCAAGAGGCCGGCCGGCCAGCGAGAGTCGGCGTCGCAATCCTCGCCCTGATGCCAAATGTCCTCCCCGACAGGCGGACGGCAACAGGCAAGGTAGTAAAACTTCCCGTTTCCCTCGAAAACGATCTGGGCAAAGGCGCGCCCCTCCTCCCAGTACAGCCCGAACTCCCCCGTGGGGCTGAGCTCGGCAAAGGGCACCTTCACCCCCTTGGGCCGGTGGGCAAGGAACTTCCTCCCATCGTCAAGCGATTCGGGGATCAACGGCTCGGCGCCGTACCCGTCCCATCCCTCCGCCAGCGTGGGGTACCGTCTCATGTCGGCCTCCAGCTTCTCAAGCAGTTCCTGCTCCGTCCGGAAAGGGTAGTGCACGAGGCGAAGAAAGCCGTTGGACAGGTCCGGCTTCATCACCGGACCTGAGCGCAAGTCGGTGATCGTGTCAGGGGGGCTGTCTTGGGGGGCATCCCCCGACAAGCCGTGCGGGACAACCGGCAGAAGATGCTGCTCCCAAAAGCTC
>CAZZIL010000138.1:0-4979 GCA_964654265.1 uncultured Gammaproteobacteria bacterium
CCGCGTCAACGTCAAGCTCTCGGACCGCCCGCCGGTGCGCGCCGGCGGTGACCGCGCCGGGGACCGCGCGGCGACCACGTCCCGGGGGAGGGGTCAGGCGATTTCCGGCCCGTCACGGGCGACCACGAGGGACGTTCTGCCGTCTCGAGAAGCTTGCGGTTGGCGGGAAAATGGAGGCCAACGCCCTGACAGGTCGCGCGCTGGAGAGCGGTCGGGCGCGACGGGATCATCCGGCGGCGCCTGGCGCCCGGGTCGATGACGGTGTTGACCGTGACTGCGCGCAGGGCATCCAGGATCCCCTGCCCGGAGATGGGCCGACCCCCGCCTTCCGCACCCGCACTCGGCGGATCAGGATGCGCAACAGCGCAAAGGCGGGGAAGCAGATGGCGACGCGGGCGTGCACGCGGGGATCGGCCCAGTGGAACACGGGTCGCACGGCAAGGTCGTGCCCGGGGACCCGGAAGCCCTCCTCGATGGCGACCAGGTCGGCATGGCGGCGCCGAGCCTCCTCGGCCGGCAGGTCGGCCAGGTTGGCCCGGACCCCGCGCAGCCCGCCAAGGCGGGCATCGCGCCCAACGGCATCCTCGTCCAGGCGGACGCTCTTCTTGCCACCGGGTGCGATGTGCGTGTCGGAGGTCACCGCACCTGCGCGGATCTTCTCCCTGGCGCGTTCAACGGCCGCCTCGCGGTCATGCCCGCCCTCGCAAGCTGGGCGCGCCAACGGGCGCGCCCAGCTTGCCGCACGACCCAACACCCCCGCGACACGACCGTCCCAGAGAGACATCGCCCGCCGCCGGGCTTGGCCCTTCATCCTTTCCAAGGCCTGGCCGCCACGAGGTCACTCGCTTCCGTTGAGCATCCTGTCCGCGGCGGTCGGCGCGCTGACGCGGGGCCGCCGTGGTGCGCCGCAGACGCAGAGCGTGCGGCGCATGCCACGGCGAGTCACGCCAGAAAGCGCCGGGAACCGCAAGGCGGCCGTTAGGCCGCAAGGATGTGACAGACCGGGGGCGAATGCCCCCCATCACTCCCGCGTGGCGCGAACTTCCGGAGGGTGAGCAGTGCGTGGCCCGGGAAGCCCCACGCCACTCCGGGATGCCACAATCCGCCTGCTCCTCCCAACTGGCGCACCTTGCCAAAAACCTTGGGCCCCGTCGGGCGTGCGCCCGTCTGGTAGACTGACGCAACTTCCAGGCTCGCCCGAGGGGACCGCCGCATGCCGTACGACAAAGACAACGTGTTCGCCAAGATACTCGCGGGCGAGATCCCGTGCGACAAGGTCCACGAGGACGAGCACGTGCTGGCGTTCTGGGACATCGCGCCGCGCGCGCCGGTGCACGTGCTGGTGATCCCCAAGGGCAGGTACGTGTCCTTCGACGACTTCACGCAGCGGGCAGGCGACGCGGAGATCGCCGCCTACTTCCGCGCGGTCGGCAAGGTGGCGCGGCAGCTGGGGGTCGACTCCAGCGGCTACCGCATCCTGAGCAACCACGGGGAAGACGGGCACCAGGAGGTGCCGCACCTGCACTTCCACGTCTTTGGCGGGCGGCGGCTGGGGGCGATGTTGCCGAAATGACCCGGCCCGGCGGGTGATGGTCCCGTCGGCGACGCTGGTCAAGGGGGCCGCGGTGGTCGACGCCGGCCGGTCGCAGGCCGCCGATGTGCTGATGGCCGGCGGGCGCATCGCGCGCGTCGACCGCGACATCCCGGCGCCGGCCGGGGCCGAGGTGGTCGAGGCGGACGGGCTGGTCCTCCTCCCCGGGATGATCGACGACCAGGCGCACTTCCGCGAGCCCGGCCTGGAGCACAAGGGGCGCATCCGCAGCGAGAGCCGGGCGGCGGTGGCGGGCGGGATCACCTCGTACATGGAGATGCCGAACACGCGGCCGCCGACGCTCGACATGGCGCGGGTGGAGGAGAAGCGCGCGATCGCCGCGCGCGACTCGCACGCCAACTACGCGTTCTACCTGGGGGCGTCCCCGGACAACGCCGCGGAGATCGCGCGGGCGGACCCGGCGCGGATCGCGGGGGTCAAGGTGTTCATGGGGTCCTCGACCGGGAGCCTGCTGGTCGACCGCGAGGAGGACCTGCGGCGTGTGTTCTCGGCGGCGCCGACGCTGGTCGCCGTGCACAGCGAGGACGATGCGATCATCGCGCGCAACCTGGCGCGCGCGCGCGCGTCGGGCGCCGCCCTGGACGCGTCGTCGCACCCGGCGATTCGGAGCCGGGAGGCGTGCGTCGAGTCGACGCGGCGGGCGCTGCGGCTCGCGCGCGAGACCGGGGCGCGGCTGCATGTCCTGCACCTGACGACGCGGGAGGAGCCCGCCCTGCTGGAGCCCGGTCCCTTGGCCGGGAAGCGCGTCACGGCGGAGGCGTGCGTGCACCACCTGTTCTTCGACGACCGGGACTACGGGCGCCTCGGCAACCGGATCAAGTGCAACCCGGCGATCAAGGGGGCGGACGACCGCGCGGCGCTGCTCGCCGCGCTCGCCGACGGGCGCATCGACGTGGTGGCCACGGACCACGCGCCGCACACCCTGGCGGAGAAGTCGCTGCCGTACCTGGAGGCGCCGGCCGGGCTGCCGCTGGCGCAGCACGCGCTGCCGATCCTGCTGGAGCTGGTGGCGCGCGGGGAGCTGACCCTGCCGCAGGTCGCGCTGCGCGCCGCGCACGCGCCGGCCGAGCTGTTCGGCGTGCGCGACCGCGGGCACATCCGCGAGGGGCACTGGGCCGACGTCGTGCTGGCCGACCCGTCGGGCGGGACGGAGGTCACCCGCGGGTCGCTGCTCTACGGGTGCGGGTGGTCCCCCCTTGAGGGGTTCCGCTTCTCCGCCGCCGTCCGTGCCGTGTGGGTCAACGGACACAAGGCGTTCGCCGACGGCGCGGTCCTGGACGCGCCGCCCGGCATGGCGCTGGAGTTCGCGCGCTGACCGCGCGCGCGGCGGCTCAGCCGCGCTTGCCGAGGATGGAGTCGACCAGCTCGTCGACGAGATCCGCGCAGGCGAAGTCCTTGCGCGTCAGCCCGTTCGCCGAGTGGGTGGTGAAGCGGATCTCGCAGTAGCCCCACCCGAACACGATGTCGGGGTGGTGGTCCTGCGCCTGCGCCATCTCGGCGATCGCGTTGACGAAGCGCACGATGTTGTCGTAGCCGCGGTACTCAACGCGCCGCGCCAGCCGGACGCCGTCCTCAACCTTCCAGCCGGGGCCGAGCCGCCTCGCCAGCGCGTCGCGCGTCGCGGCGTCGATGACGTTGTCGACCTGCGTCGCCGGGTTCGTCTCCTTGCCTTTGTCTTCCATCGGGGTCCTCCTTTCTCTAGGTGGGCGACAGCCGCGCCAGGTGCGCCAGCCGCTCGGCGGCCGGCGGGTGGCTGTCGTGAAAGCGCGAGTACACCGGGTCGGGCGCGAGCACCGCGGCGTTGTCCCGGTAGAGCTTGGTGAGCGCGGACGCGAGCGGCCGGGCGTCCTCGAGTCGCGCGGCGAACGCGTCGGCCTCGAACTCGTGGCGGCGCGACAGCGCGGCCAGCGCCGGCGCGAGCGGGAACAGGAACGCGGGCGCGAGCAGCAGGGCGGCGGCGACGCCGGCGCCCGCCGACGGCGCGACGCCGAGCCCGGCGAACAGCCAGTCCTGGGCGAGCAGCCAGCCGAGCCCGGCGAACAGCGGCAGCGAGCCGCCCAGGCTCCACGCCAGCCGGCGGCGGATGTGCCCGAGCTTGAAGTGGCCGAGCTCGTGGGCGAGCACCGCCGCCAGCTCGTCGGTGTCGAGCAGCGAGACCAGGGTGTCGAACAGCACCACGCGCTTGGCGCGGCCGAGCCCGGTGAAGTACGCGTTGCTGTGCCGGGAGCGACGCGAGCCGTCGGCGACGAACAGCCCGCGGCTCGCGAAGCCGCAGCGGCCGAGCAACGCCTCCATGCGTCCCCGAAGCTCGCCGTCCGGCAGCGGGGTGAACCGGTTGAACAGCGGGGCGACCAGCACCGGGAACACCACGGCGGCGAGCAGCCCCGCGGCGGCCCACAGCGCCCAGGCGAGCAGCCACCACAGCGGGCCCGCGTTGGCGACGGTCCACAGGATCGCCGCGAGCAGCGGCGCGCCGAACGCGCACGCGACCGCAAGCCCCTTGGCCCGGTCGGCGACGAACAGCCCCGGGGTGACGCGGCCGAAGCCGAAGCGGCGCTCGATGCCGAGCGTGCGCCACGCGTCGAACGGGAGGCCCGCCGCCGACTGCGCGAGCAGGACCGCGCCGACAAACAGGACCGCCTGGGCGGTCCCGTCGCCGGGGCGCAGCGCCCCGTCCAGGGCCGCGAGGCCGGCGCCGACCCAGGCGACCGTCACGGCGGCGTCGACGATCGCCTCGGCCGACCCGGCGCGAAGCCGGGCGAGCGCGTAGTCGCAGGATTTGCGGTGCGCCTGTGGGGAGACCGTCCGCTCGAAGCCGGCCGGCACCGCGCCGCGCCCGGCGGCCAGGGCGCGCGCCTGGCGCCGGTCCAAGGCCAGGCGGACCGCCAGCCGGGCGACGACCGCCCCGACCGCGACGAGAAAGAACGCCTGCGCGGCCGGGTCGACGGCGCTCACGACACCTGGTGGCGCTCCTTGTTCTCCTGGACGAGCTTGCAGTCGATGCACATCGACGCGACCGGGCGCGCCAGCAGTCGCTTGAGCCCGATCTCGCAGCCGCACTCCCGGCAGTAGCCGTAGGCGCTCCGGTCCAGGTCGCCGAGCGCCTCGCGGATCTTGTCGACCAGGCGCCGGTCGCGGTCGCGCTCGCGCAGCTCCAGGGTGAACTCGGCCTCCTGGCTCGCGCGGTCGGTCTCGTCGGCGAACAGCTTCGCCTGCTCGGGGAGCTCGCCGAGCGTCACCCCCATGCGGCGGTTGGCCTCGTTGAGCATGGCGGCCAGCCGCCGGCGAAACCACACGACCTGGCGCGGTCCCATGTACTCCTCGCCGTCGGACGGGACGTACCTCGGGTCGGGCCGGGCCTTGCGGG
>CAZZIL010000139.1:0-3499 GCA_964654265.1 uncultured Gammaproteobacteria bacterium
GCCTTCCCTGAGCCGGAGGACTGTTGTGAGGTTTCCGCGCGCGCGGAGTAGGAGATGTCACCCATGGGTCTTTCGTTGATCAGCCTGTGGAGCATAGCATAGCAGACTGTCGGTGCGGGGGCAAGGCGCGGAACCGGCCGCCCGGCGGAGAACCTCAACCCGCCCAGGGCGCACAGTGCCAGCCTGCGGCCGGTGTCGCCCTTTGCCCCCACGCCGACAGTCTGCTATGCTACGCTCCATCGCTTGAACAACGAAAGACCCATGGGCGACATCACCTATTCCGCGCGGGCGGGAGCATCACAGCAGTCCCCCGGCTCAGGGAAGGCGGAGTCTTGGCAGGAGGAGGACGGCGAGGAACTCCGCCGCGCCTAGGCCAAGATCGATCGCGCGCTCCACGAGCCTAATACGCGGACAAAGTCGTTCGGGGAGCTTGCGCGAGAGCGTTGGGCGAATGCTCCCCGGCAGACCGAGACCGAGATGGGAGAACTGCTGGAGACCCAGCTGTCGCACTACGCGACCCTTCCGGATGACTGGGACGGTTACTCCTCCAAGGCGGTCTCTCCGGACACGCTGAGGGATGTTCGGAAGTTCCTGTCGATGCGGCCGGATGACATCAAATTGCCGTACCCGTCCCTGGGTTCGGATGGCGTGTTGGGACTCTGTTGGGACAGCGCGGACCTGTCTGTTTCGGTCACGTTCGAGGGTGACGGGAAGTTTTACTTCCTTGTCTTGCGGTACTCGAACGGAAAAAAGACCGGCCGGAGCGGGGCAGAGGACTGCCCGATCGATTCCGGATGGCCCGAGGCGCTCGCCGGACCCCTGCGGGAGCTGTGACGGTTGGCACAGACACCAAAGCCCCCCGACCTGTCGTGCAGGGACGTTGAGCTGACTTGCGGGGACAGCGGATGCAAGTGTGTCCATTACCGAAGGCTTGACCCCAACGGCGACTATGGGCGCCGCTCCGTGAGCGAGCACTCTCCCGGGAAGGTCGAGCACACCGAAGTCCTATGCCGTCTCATCTTGCCCGAACACTTGCGAGGGGACTTGTCGACGATCAATCCGTTCGCGTTTCGTGCGGTGGAGACCCTTGGTCTTTCCGTGATCAGGGCCAGGCACGTCTCTCGCGCTGGCATGAGAGAGCGGGCGCTGGCATATGCCAGGCGGAAGGATGTCCCATTGGCTGACGTGTCGCTGGCGGTGGCACGTTGCGGGGATGTCCGGACAATCGCGCTTTCCGGTGTCAGGGGCTACCGCGTCTATGACACCGCCACGGAACACGACCCGGCGCACGCGGACGTCTGCCGCGCTCTCATGTTCCCTCCCGGCACCCCGGACCAGAGATTGCGTTTCGGGGAGTTGCGCGAGAAGCTTACTGAGATTTTTGCCGTGGTGCGGGGAGCTTTCGACTGAGACCGGGTCGGCCGGGAGATTGCCGGGGGTTCCGGTTGTGCCTCCGGGACGCCGGTGGCCGGATCGCCTCCGCGCTCGGCGACAAGGGCGGGATCGCCCGCTTCGGCTCCGCGCACGCACCGCCCGGTGAGTCGCTCGCGCGCGCCGTCGTCGACCTGTCCGGCCGGGTGTCGCTCGTGCTCAACGCCGACTACGCCCGCGAGCAGATCGGCGGGCTTGACTCCGACCTGTTCCGCGAGTTCTTCCAGGGGGTCGCGAACGGCGCCAGGATGACCGTGCACATCGACCTGCTGCGCGGCGTCAACGCACACCATCAGGCCGAGTCGATGTTCAAGGCGTTCGCGCTCGCGCTCGGCGCCGCCGCCGCGCCCGACCCGCGCGCCGGCGGCAAGGTGCCGTCGACCAAGGGGATGATTTGACGACGGGGCCGGACGTCGCGATCGTCGAGTGCGGCATTGGCAACCTCCACTCGAACGGGAAGGCGACGCGGCGCCTCGCGCCGGGCGCGACGGTGTCGGTGACGGGTGACCCCGGCGAGACGCGTCGCGCCGGCAAGGCGGCACTCCCTGGCGATGGCGTCTTCGGTTCACCGCACGAGGCGGGTCGACCGGGCAGACCTCGCAAGACGCTGGCGGAGACGGCGCGGACGAGGCCGCCCGCGGGGATCCGCATCGCGATGCGGCCGCTGTCCGGGTGCGGCGAGGAAGGCAACGCCGAAGGGCCGGGAGTCCTGCCCGAACGGGTGGTGGCGTTCGCCCCGGCCGACGGCCTGAGGCACCGCGCACGGGTCGAAGCCGGAACGCCCTGCGCGCGCAGTCGCCACCGCCCGCGGGCGCGAACGACGGGGCGCGCGTCCACCTCGCCCGCAGCCATAGCGCGAGACGGAGCACGGCCTGGCGCTCGCACACCGCGCGCGCACGGTGACGGTTGCGGCGCGCATCGGTCGGGGCGGGCCGGTCGTCGCGCAGTACCGCCCGGTGAAGAGCCATCACCGAGGCTCGCGATCCCCAAGGCCTCCTCGCCCGGGAAGACCGACCCCGCCGACTGCGACGGCGCGCGCGTGGCGCCGCGCGCGCGGCGACAACGGTCGCGCGTGGTGTCGATGGCCGCGCACGCGATGCGCCACCAGCCCCCGCCAGTGCTGGCGTTCCGTGCCGCGGCTCGACACCGCGCCGCGGCGCCCGGTCGCACCCCTTCCCCCGGTTGCGCGCGCTCCGCGACCGGGTCATACCGCAACGTCTCTGCCTTCCTGCTCGACAAGAAACTTGCAGAGCGACGGGATTCCCGGCTCCCAGTCGAGTCCGGGGGTTTCCCAGACCAGTCCGAGGTGCACCAGCCTCCTCACGGCCTTCCGGGGGTCTTGCGTACCGTCGGTTGTGGCACCTTTCACGGCGGCCATCAGCTCCTCCCGGGTAAGCAGAGCGTCCCGCCCCCGCTCGAAGACCACCCGCGACACGGCCTCCGCCGCGCCCAAGACACCGTGCTCGTGCATCTCGTTCCGGCGCTTGTTGTAGAACTTCGGCAGCTGTTCCTTTGTGGCAACGATCCCCTTGCGCGCGTCCTCCGCGGTGATCCGCCGGGTCCCGCCCCGGGCGTGGGCCGCGTTCCAAGACTCGTACCCGAGCTTCTGCACGAAGAAGGGATAACGAAGGCTCTCCTCCACCAGCTTCTCCAGCGCGTCCGCGTCAATGGGCATCCCGGAGTCTTTCGCCGGTTTCACCAAGGCTTCCCGGGCCGCCTCGTCGGTCTCGATGCGGCCGATCCGCAACATCTGGCAACGCTCCACGAAGCTGGCGTGCATGTCCTCGAGATGGGTCGGGAGGCCCGGCGTGCCGGCGAGGACCACAAGCAACGGAAGCCGCCCGTTGACGCAATCCTGCGCGGCCTCCAACAGGATCTTTCCGAAGCCGAGCGGCATCTCGTGCGCCTCGTCAATCACCAGCAACACCGGCCGGCGCAGGCGCCTGCGCAACGCATTCGCAGCGGAGATCTCAGGGGAGCGTCCGGGCGCCAACCGGGCGCCGGCGTCATAAAGACTGATCCCCGCCTCCTTGATCCTCGGCCAGACGCCCGCCGTCTCGGCTGCCAG
>CAZZIL010000140.1:0-3252 GCA_964654265.1 uncultured Gammaproteobacteria bacterium
GCGCAACCCCCGCGTCGACGAGAACAGTCGCCTGGCCACACTGATGCACGGCGGGTGGATCGACGCCGCGCGGCACCTGAGCTCCCTCCCCGCCACACGGGACACGGCAGTCCCCGCGCTGGCGGAGATCGAGGAGGCCCGCAGACCGCTTCCGAGGATGGCGCAGTGATGCGCGGGCATCGTCAGGCCCGGCGCGGCCCGGCCAGGTGCCATGCCACCTCCCCCGGACCGTTCCGGGCGCACGTGTGGCAAGGCGGCGCCGATGGCACGCACAAGTCGCCCTCCTTGCAGGGAGGGATCGACCGGTGGTGATGTTTGTTCTGGGCGCGGGCGCAAGCAGGGACGCGGGCGTGCCCGATTCGCGGGGGATGCACGACAGGATTTCCCTGCTTTGCAAGGAGAGCACCGAATGGAGGAAATACCGTGCCCTTCACAAGTCCCTTGTCGACGACATCGAGGACCGGCTTGACACCCCCGAGAGGATCGACAAGAGTCGGGCCTCACCGGGCAGGCCTCTCGAGAGAAGGCAACATGTCCTGAACATCGAGACACTGGTCGATGAAATCAGGCTGGGACTGGAGGGGACGCCGAAGAGCAGGCGACACCGCGGGTTCCTGCGGATGGTGCTGAGGGAGGTCGGGAACCTCTTGGAGTTGGAGGACCCGCGCGCCGCGGCCTATCTCGGGGAACTTGGGCGGCTAAGCGATCTGGCCGGGCGTCCCATCTTGGTGGTCACACTGAACTTCGATCGGTGCCTGGAGGCGAACGCCGGCATTGACTTCCACGTGGCGACCGGCATCGAAGGATACGGGAAGAGGCACCCTTGGAGCATCAGGAACTTCGCGCTGCTTTTCCTCCAGGCGACCGTCCTTCTCTACAAGATGCACGGGTCGAGCGACTGGCGGTTCACCCCGGACGGCAGGCTGTACTCGATCAGGTCCACCAAGGGCGCGGACCACGAGAATGCCGCGATGGTGATCGGCTTCAGGGACAAGGAGGCGCGCCTTTTCTGGTATCCGTACGAGGCGTACAAGAAGATTGTCGCCGATGAGGCGCCCACCACGACGCAGATCGTGGTCTTGGGGTACAGCTTCGCGGACAGGGGCGTCAACGACATGATCCGCGCGGCAGTGCGCAACCGCGGGGTGAAGAACCTGATTGTGGTCGGGCCGGGCAACCCCGACGAGCTGGCTGCGCTGAGGCGCGACATAGGGAGACAGTTCGGTTTTCCCGAGAAGATCGTGATGGTGCCGGAAACGGCGCGCGAGTTTCTCACGGGGCTTGTCGCCCGCGTCCAGCTGGGCGATGACGGCACGCCGGAGATCAGGCTCGATGACCTCGGACGCCACATGTGACGGGACGCCCTGCCCTGCCGGCGCGCCGACCGGCGCCCGTCAGGATGGCAGCCCTTCGCCCACCAGCCTCTCGATGTCAGGGACCGGGCGGGCCGAGTCAGGGTCGATCTCCACGGCGACGCTTCGCAACGACCGCAGCCAGACCCGTTGCCGCTTCGCCAGCCGGCAGGTCGCGACGTTCGTGTTCCCCAAGGCCGTCGCAAGACTCTCCTTGCCCAGCACGTGCGGCACCATCTGCCGGTACCCCACCGACCGCATCGCCGGGCTGTCGGGCGTGACGTCCCCGCGCCCAAGCAACCCCGAGATCTCGTCGACCCACCCCTGCCCCAAAAACCGCTCCAGTCGGTCGCGGATGCGCCGGCGGAGTCCGGGGATATCGGCCGGTATCAGGCTGACCGTGACGAGGTCGCCGGGGAGTCGGCGCGTCTCGGCGGTGCGCAGCCACTCTGACAGGGGCTTCCCGGTCTCCATGAGCACCTCGATCGCGCGCGCGACGCGTTACCGATCGTTCGGGTGGAGTCGCGCGGCGGTCTCCGGGTCGCGGTCGGCGAGCCAGGCGTGCATTCGCGGCGGGTCCTTTTCCGACATTTCCCGGGCGACCTCCTCGCGCACCGGGCCGGAGGTCTGCGGGAGCTCGGACAGTCCCCGGATCAGCGCATTGAAGTACATGATGGTCCCGCCGGCCAGGACGGGGACGTTTCCCCTGCCCCTGATCTCGGCAACCTTCCCGCTCGCGTCCCGGAAGAAGTCGCCGACCGAGTACTGCTCGTGCGGCTCGCGGATGTCGACCAGGTGGTGCGGGATCTGCGCGCGCACGGCGGGGGAGGGCTTGGCGGTGCCGATGTCGAGTCCCCGGTAGATCGCGCACGAGTCGACGCTGACAATCTCGCCGCCGACGCGTCGGGCGAGTCCCTGTGCGATCTCCGACTTCCCGGTGGCGGTCGGCCCCATCAGGAGGACGCACGGGGCGCCCCCCGTGCCCCCGCTCCCGGGGGCGCCGTCCGGGGGTGTGTCGGGCGTTCCTCGGGGCGTCATGCTTGGGCGCCGCGTCCCGCGCGGGGGCGCGCGGCCCGCCGCGGTGGTTGGCGGCCGGGCCGCTACTGGCCGCGCAAGAAGATGTTGTTCAGCTGGTCCAGGGTGACCTGGTGCCAGCACGGGCGCCCGTGGTTGCAGCGCCCGGAGCGCTCGGTGCTCTCCATTTGCCGCAGCAGCGCGTCCATGTCGTCCCGGTTCAGGTCGCGGTTCGCGCGCACCGCCGAGTGGCACGCCATCGTCGACAGGATCGAGTTGCGCATCGCCTCGGGCGCGTTCGACGTCCCGAACTCGGCCATGTCGCTCAGCACCTCCATCGCCAGCGCGCCCGGGTCCCGCCGGTCGAGCATCGCCGGGGCCGCGTGCACCAGCGCCGTGCCGTCGGACTCCTCCCGGATGTCGAGCCCCATGCCGCCGATCTCCCGGCCGTTGTCGCGAAGCGCGGCCATCTCGGGCGGCGCCAGCTCGACGCGCACCGGCTCCAGCAGCGCCTGGCTTTGGATCCCGCCGTCGGCGGCGCGGCGCTTCAGCGCCTCGTAGAGGATGCGCTCGTGCGCGCCGTGCATGTCGACAATCACCAGCCCCTTGGCGTTCTCCGCGAGGATGTAGATCCCGCCGAGCAGCGCGATCGGCCTGCCGAGCGAGACGTGCTCCGCCGCCGGGGCGGAGCCGACCGGCGGCGGGTCGAAGAGTTGGCCGACGGGGACCTCGGCGCCCGTGCGCGCCCGGGGTTCGGGAGCCGGCGCCGCGCGTCCCGGCGTCTCGCGCGGGGCCGGGGCGCCCGGCGGGCCGGGCGGCTCCGGCGCAAGGCCAGGCATCGGCGGCGGCGGGTCGGGCGGCGGACGCCGGTCACGCACCGGGAAGG
>CAZZIL010000141.1:0-2476 GCA_964654265.1 uncultured Gammaproteobacteria bacterium
CCCCCCATCCCGAAAAGGATGTCGTCTCCTCCCGCGTCCGCGTCGAAGTGGTCCGTGCCGGTCGGGGTGCCGTGCAGGAAATCTCGTCCATCGCCGCCGCGGATCCGGTCAGGTCCGGCAAAGTGAACGACTAGTCGGAAAGGGCTCCTGGCACCGGAAGCTGAGGCGACCGCGTCGGTTGTGTCCGTTGCCTGTGCATCACCTTCGTCGGACTGGGTCTTGACCTTGGCATCGGACCCCGGCCCCCCCTTCGTCTCGCGAACTGGGGGCAGGTTGGCGGGCTGGACTGCGTTGCCGGATGGTGTCGCGAACTCCCGGGTTGGATTGTCTTCTGCCACCGCCACCGGACGTTCCGTATTCCGGTTCTCGGCGGGAACGACCATCGCCAGACGCCCCGTTCTGGGTTGCGCCACCGGAGTTCGGTCATCCGCAAGCAGACCCTCAGTCCGGGTGGATGCCCTCTCTGCCAGCCAACTCCGGCCCGGGACATCGGCATCCGGGAAAGTCTGCCAGTCGTCTTGTGACACTTGAAAGGGGATGTGACCGGAAAAACGTGGGCGTGTTGACTGCCCGCTCTCTGCAGTGCTCCCAGAACTCCTCTCACCAGAGTGTGCCCCCCGGTTCGGGGAGAGGACGACATTCTCGGCTGGTTCTGCCTCCACGGGCGTTCCTGCTCGCGGGAGGACCCTTGGCGACACGGTGTGTGGCTCGCCCATGCCCTCCCATCCGGTCTCGAACACGAGCCAGTCGGCGACTGCCGCATCGGCCGCGGGGGAGTGTGACTGGGACGCGATGTTCCCCGGAGGCGTGTCATCCACCGGACGCGGTCCTTCGCCCGACACATTCCCCGGGGCAGAAACCGTCGGCGTTGGCGCTAGCCCAAGTCTTCGTGTCAACCCACTCCAGAAGCGGTGGACGGCTTGGCGCACGCCACCCAAGACAGACACCCGACCGGGAGCACCCGCCCGTTCGCTCGCACCCAAGCCGGGACCCGTCAGAGACATCGCACGTCCCTCCGAAGGTGGAAACAGGCAACATCCACCCGGGACGCCGCCGCTAGGTGGTACCGTTCCGGTGTCGTCGTGGGATGTGTGCTCGCCCCGAGAAGGCGAGGCGGATGCGCATGGGAAGCAGGCCACGGCGGACCGGGCGAACCTCCCCGCATTCCCGCGCTCTGGTGATCTGTGTCGCCCGCCAGTCCTCGGTCACGCCTGTCCGGTGCCGAAACAGCTCCGCGGGGAATGCCTCCCGTTGTCACCAGTGTCGCGTGAAGTGAAACCCCAAGGGCGATGCCTCGCCGCGGGTGCCGGACCCGCTCCGCGGGTTTCCCCGCGGACCCCCGGGGCAGGCAGGTCGAGCCGGAATGCTCGCGCTCGGTAGCCAGTCCTGCAAGCCAAGCGCTACCGTTGGGCGGTCTCCGGAATCGACCGGTCGCGGGCTTCCGCCACGTCCCTGCGTGTTGGTGCGTCACTTCCTCACCCTCAACGGTCCCGACTCTACACCAGATCGGAATCGGAGTCAAGTCACCGAGTGACAACGCTAAACGGCCCATCGGCTCTTCGGCGGCGCGTGTCCTGGTGTCTCGGTGTGGCGGGGATCCCGTGCCGGCGCGAGGGGATTGTGTCCGCTGGCGAGGTCTCGCCTGCGACGTGACCGCGGGGGATCCCGCGCCCCGGACTGGCCGGGGGAGTGCCCTGTCGGCGGGATCATGCGGCGCGGGTTGCGGGTTCCTTGGCCAGGCGCGCGGCGCGGTCGGCGGCCGCGCCCGCCGCCGGGTGTCTCGCTCGCGCGAGGCTCGCGGAGCCTCCGGCGTCCCGGTTAGCCGGGTGCTTGGTCGGTTGCCGGGAGTGTGGCAACAAGGGGGCGGTCTCGCCGATCACGTGCGGTTCGGCGCCCGGACGCGGGTTGATCCAGACTTCGCGGGCAGGCTCGGGGGCGTGGATCCGACCGATGAACCAGCGCTCCCATCGCGTGGAAACGCCCCCGGACCGTCGCCGGCAACAGGGTGATGTCCCACACCCACACCTGGTTGGGGCCGGTCGCGCACAGCCGCGGCGCCGGCCGCCGCGGCCGCTCCGGTTTGGCCGCGTCCGGCCCCGGCGGGGCGGCGCGCCGCGCGCGGCGGATGCGCGTCAGCGTGGCCGCGCTGCACACGTAGATCCCCTCGTTGGCCAACGTCGCGACGATGTGCGCCGCCGTCTTGCCGGCGAGCCGCGGCTCGACGAGCGCCGCCTCCGCCTTGGTGCGTTCCGTATCGCTGAGGCGCGACGCCCGGCACGGGGGTGTGTACGCTGATCCCGGCGCGTGCACGCGGCCTCCAGCGTGGCGCCGTTGCCGGGACTGTGCAGACTTTTGTGTTTTGCCCTCATGATCCGGCGACCGGGAACCGGTCTCCGAACTGGATGGCGAACTGCAGTTTAACAGCTCGCCACTCGGGGGGCGGCTTGCTCCACCGGGCCTCGACCTCTCGGAGGAC
>CAZZIL010000142.1:0-3467 GCA_964654265.1 uncultured Gammaproteobacteria bacterium
GCCGAGGCGCTGGAGCGCCTTGCCGCCGCGGACACGCTGGTGGTCGACAAGACCGGGACGCTGACCGCCGGCAGGCCCAAGGTGGTGTCGACACTGGCCGGGCCGGGGCACGACAAGGGGGAGCTGCTGCGGATGGCGGCGGGCGTCGCCCAGGGCTCCGGCCACCCGCTGGCGCAGGCGGTCGTGAGGGCGGCGCAGGACCTCGGCGTCCGGCTGCCGCCGGTCGACACCGACTCCCGCTCGGTCGTCGGGAAGGGCGTGGTCGGCGCCGTCGACGGCAGGCAGGTCGCGCTGGGGAACGGCCGGCTGCTTGCCGACCTGGGCGTCGACCGATCCCGGTTCGCCGCCGACGCCGACACCTGCCGCGACCGAGGCGAGACGGCGCTGTTTGTCGCGGTCGGCGGCGAGGTCGCCGGGCTTCTGGGGCTTGCCGACGAGACGAAGGGGACCACCCCGGCCGCACTTCGGGCGCTCCGCGGCCAAGGGATGCGGATCGTGATGGCGACTGGCGACAGCGGGCGCACTGCCAAGGCGGTCGCGTCACAGCTGGGGATCGATGAGGTCCACGCGGAGGCGCTGCCGGAGGACAAAGCGCGCATCGTGGCGGGGCTTCAGGCGGCGGGAGCCAAGGTCGCGATGGCCGGGGACGGGATCAACGACGCCCCGGCGCTGGCCCAGGCGGACGTCGGGATCGCGATGGGATCGGGGGCCGACGTCGCGATCGAGAGTGCCGGGATCATGCTGATGGGCGACGACCTCGGGGGGATCGTCCGCGCGCGCAGGCTTGCGGTCGCCACCGTCCGCAACATCCGCCAGAACCTGTTCTTCGCCTTCGCCTACAACTCGGTCGGCGTCCCGGTCGCCGCCGGGGTCCTCTACCCGTTCATCGGCGTGCTGCTCTCGCCGATGCTGGCGGCCGCGGCAATGAGCCTGTCGTCGGTCTCGGTCGTCTGGAACGCGCTCAGGCTCAGGGGCGTCTCCTTGGACTGACCCCCGGGGCGGTGCGCCGCTGCCCGGCCAGTCACACCCGTGGGCCCGGGCGATTCCCGACCGGGTCCCCGGACGCCTCCGGGCACCCCTGTCTGTTGCGGATTCGGGTTTGGGACACGCGGGGAAACCCCCGGGGGGCACAAGACCGAGTGCCTGATGTTCGAGAGGCGATTGGACGGGTATGCCGCAAGGATTTGTCACGCACCGCCGCCATCATCGGGAATTCCCTGTTGGGCCCTCTATTTGGGAATTATATCGTTTGATTCGCATGGTCTGGGTAAGCCTCTGATTCAAAGGAAGAAATAGGGGATTCGGCCAGACGTTTCTGTTTCGCGGGCGCGGCCGATCCTCCCTGCCAGGACTTGGCTCCGGGGCAAGGTGCGAATCTTTGTATATAAATCCCAATGCGAAGTGCCGCTTCTGCCGAGATGGGTGCGGTGGGCAATGTCGCCCGCCCGGTGCGGCGGCAAAGAAGGTGCGCCCCTGATGGCGCGAGACAGGAAGATGAGCGCGGCGGCAGTCATCACGGGCGCGACACCCGGACGCAGACCTCACGCCCGGCGAGAGCGGTCCCAGTCGGGCGGGGTTAGCTGCCTTCGGTCGTTAGGCGCAACGCTCAACTGCCCGGTTCAACACGGCCGCCGGATGTCAGCGCCCCCCGCCGCGGTGCGTTGCGCGACCCATCACCTGTCGCAGGCGGCGGGTGCGGGTGAGTGCGGCTACGACGACGAGTTCTTCCTCTCGATGTCGCAGATGGCACTGTGCAGGTGGCCAACGATGCCTATCAGGAAGACAACCTCCTCGGTGAGTCTGTCGATCTTTTCCGTCGGGTCGTCAGAAGCGGTCCGCGGCAACATCGAGGTGCGCGTTTTCACGAGCTCGGCCACGGCCCGGGTGTGCTCCAAGATGCCCGGGTCGACCTTGCTGTAGTTCAGCACATCCATCGCAGTCTCCATGCGTGCTGTGACCCCCATTATGCCTGACACCCCGTCAGGAGTCAACCCTGCCAACCCGGCGACCGTGAGGGAAGCCACCGAAGTGGGTGGCAGGACCGGGCGTTGCCAAGGTTGCGGGTGACAAAGGCGGTGTCGGTCGCAGCGGGGTCGGGGAGCGCCGCGTGCCGGGTGCGAGCATGGTCGGCCGGCAACGAGCGGGCGCAAGCGGAGTTGCCGTCCTGCGCGCGGCGACCGACGCCTGCCACGTCAACCGCCCCCTGCGACGCGGCTTTTCCGGGCCGCGCAGTCTGGCCGACCACGCCGGCATCGTTGCCGCGCGCGTCCGGGGTCGCGCAAGGTCGATGATGTCGTCCCCTGTCGGACCCGAAGACGGGGAATGCGGGGACGGCTCGATGCACGCCAAGGCGACGGGATTGCCAGCGCTGGTCGCGGAGATCTTGGCGGCAGTCCCCGGGACATCGGCGGCGCACATGTCGTTGGCCCGGACCGCCGGGATCGGCGTCGGCCCTTCGCGCGCCAGGCCACTGTTGTGCCACACCGTCGTCTGTGGGGTTCCCGGGAAGGCACGTATCTCGACCCGGTGATCGCGCCGGTGGCAGGTTGCCAGTCTCGCAGACAGCGCGCCGCCGGCGCCGCCCATCGCGCCGGGCGACCCCGGCAAGATCCGCCACGCCGACAGGGTGGCGCTCCCCGGCGGCGCCTCCGGCCAACGCACGGAGCAAACCGACCGGGCAGGTTTCGCGCGGCGACGGGGCGGTCGGCGCGCGCCAAGCCGTCACGGGGATCCGCATCGGGATGCGGCCGCTGTCCGGGCGGCGCCGGGTGGGCAGGCCGCCCGTCCCGTCCCCGGTCACTCGTCGGCGTGCCGCGCGAAATACGCGCACAGCGACGGGATGCCGGGCTCCCATTCGCCCTCGGGTCTCTGCCAGATCAGTCCCAGGCGGACGAGCGCCTTCAGGGCCGCATTGGGGGACGACCCGTGGGACGGGGCCGTCTCCGCCAAGATCCTTTTCAGCTTCTTGTCAGGGAGGCGGGCGCGCTTCCCCGATGCGATGATCGCCTTCGAGACTGCCTCGGCCTCAGGCAGGATTCCCTGCTCCGTTGCCTCCCAGTGGCGGCCCAGGTAGAGCTCTGCCCGCTGTTCGTTCACCTCGACCAAGCCTGCCGTGGCGTCCTCAAGCGCGATGCCGCGGAAGTTTCCCGCCGTTGTCGCGGCCTCCCAGGCGAAATACCCGAGCATCTGCACGAAGAACGGGTAGCACTGGCTCTCCTTGACAAGCAGCGCGAGGGCGTCGTCGCTGATCGGGCGGCCATGGCGTCGGGCCGGGTCGGCCAAGGCCTTCCCGGCCGCCTCCTCCGATTCCAGGCGGCCGATCCGCAACCGGGTGCAACGCTCCCAGAAGCTGGCCCGCATTGTCGGGAGGTTCATCGCAATGCCCGGGGTCCCCGCAAGCACGAAGAGCAACGGACGTCCCATCATCAGCATGAGGTCCTGCGCCGTCTGAAGCAGCTCCGCCCCGG
>CAZZIL010000143.1:0-1910 GCA_964654265.1 uncultured Gammaproteobacteria bacterium
TCAGGGATTTGGTCTCGGCAATCGATGCGATAGCCGAGTTTAACGCGGGCGGCTGGAACACGACCCTTGACCTCGTGCCCGACAGTCACTGGCAGGACCCCTCGGATTCCCTGACCGGTCCGGCGGCATAAGTCGGGATTACCACCTCGCGCTGGGAATCGTCGCCTCTGGCGTGCTCATCACGTTTGAGGCGGGAACGTGCCTGGGAGAAGATCGGGAGGACCGTGGCATCGATGTATGCGCCTCCCTTGATTGATCGTTGCTTGGCACCACCTGGGTAGACAATCCGGGTGTCACCGAATGGCCTCGCCGGGATATGTCTTGGGTGTCGCTTGGCGCACGACCGATTCGACATGGAGATTCACTCGGGCAGGTCAGAGTCCGACCGATGTCCGGATCACACTTTCGATCGAGACAGCGGAATGAAGGTCGCCGCCGCGCGCGACCAGCAGCGCGACATATCGGTGTGGGACGGACCGCTTGGCGTGCCGCGCGTCCGCGTCCCAAACACCCTGTCGCCTCGGTGAATCATGAGAAGACAATCAGCGGTCGTTGGCCTGCGACACCAACCACTTGCCGCGCCGCAGGGGGAACGGTCTGCGGTACCGTCTCATGCCCGTCAATCAACCTCGCGTATCGGGCGCGCCGCAACCTGTACACGAGCCCTTGTCCCAGTCGGGACCTGCGTGCCAGCCGGGGGACAATGGCGAAGCGGCCGGGGGCGACGCATCCGCGACGCACGCCAGAAGGGGTTCGTCAACCGGATACCCTCTCCCCCAGTGGCCGGGTCTTTCCGGGAGCGTTCGGCAGACCGGCGGGCGATCTGGTGTCGGTTGTGCTGCGCACCCCGTTGGTGTCACTGGAACGACCAGCAACAGGGGGACCGATGATCCTGAAACGCGTCGCGCCCACGTTCGTCTCAGCCCATGCGTGCGTCCTGGCAACGGTCTTCCTGTCCCCGTCAAGACGCGGTGATCATCGGATCTCGTGATCGACGGACTGCCGGGCAGGACTGTGCCTTCCACAACAGCACGCGCTCGCGCACGACGGCGAGTGGGTGTGACATGGCATTGTCGGTGACTTCCATGAGTGCGCGATCGGGACATTGGCGTTTCCCCTGAATCAGTGCCACCACCCGGCACTCGGGAACATCGACGCACTGTCGGTGGTCCGCCTTCCTTGGGCACGGGCCGCATGCTGTTCTTCTCCGCGCTATCGGCCCCGCGGCCTGAACCTCGTGGACAGCATCGGACCGGACATATGCTGGCAGTCCCGTTGTTGTCGCCCGTCCTCATCAGCCGCTGAGCAACAGACCCGGTGATCGGGGGGAGTCGGTGTCCGCCGGGGCGTTTCCCTGCACTGGCAGGATGCCGGTCCCCGCACGGAAGTCGGGGAGCACTGCCAGCGCCATCGGGTTCTCGGACAGAAGTCATCGGTTGCCACGACCACCATCGCCGGGGGCACTCCCCGCAGTCGGGATCCGATCATGCCCGGAGGGCGACTCTCCGAGGCGGCGACGGCCAGCGTGAGGCCCGGGGTAATCTAGCCATCCCAACTCTGCGGCCCCCGTTTGGACATGCCGGATTGGCAGTGTGACATTTGACGTGGTCCAACACATTTGGCTGGAGTCGCCAGTTGGGGAGCGGGCGGGTTGTAGTGCCCCTGAGTTGCGTGGGGCTTCCCGGATCACGCATTGCTCGGCCTTCGGGAGTCAGCGCTACGCGGGAGTAAAGGGAGGGGGGCATTCGCCCCCCGGTGTGTCGCACCTTACGGCCTTACGGCCGCCTTGCGGTGCCCGGCGCGCACGCCGCGCAGAGGGCGGGAGTAAGGCGGGCCGCTACGCGGGCCGTGGGCTGCGCCCTCTGGTCGCACCCGCCCAACTCCCGCCGCTTCGCGGCGCACGCGCCGAC